>NZ_JAELTR010000013.1:0-82961 GCF_016428945.1 Chromobacterium sp. ASV23 | reverse complement strand
GAATTCCGCTTTGCACTTCAAAAGGGACTGAAAGTTCTTGTCCGACATGCCTGCCATAATTGTAGACCAAGAATCGAAGAGGGCCTTGTTGACTGGGGTGCGGCGGTCTTTAGGTACAGCCTTTCGGAAAGCATAGCTTCCAAAGAACTGCCGACACCTATTCATAGAGCGTTCAAAGGTAGCTTTAATCTCATCGAGTGAAACTGCTGGGATCGTCGGATGTTGGTGAGGGTAAAAAATACGTTCTAACTGGGCCGTCGAAATGTTAGGTACTTGGTTGATAACTCGCATGGTGTTGCTTAAGAAGCGATCCATGTCGCCAGAATAGTTTTCGGCTCCCAACAAGTAGAAGGCAAGAAAGCGAAGAGCCAGTTCACGAGCAGCCATCCTACTGTCATCAATAGAGTCATCAACCGCTTGCGTGAAAGCAGGTTGGCTTACTAACTCTTGTAACAGGTTTGATGCGTGGCCTTGGTATAGTGCGTGACGAATTTCCTGGGAAGTTAACGGCATTCCTCCGGTATTGATGCGCTTGAAAATGTTTCGCTTGACCTCTTCTGGGGTGCCCGGATTAATAACAGTGAAGCGCATCTCTGTTTCCATGATGTTATTCACGATTCTGGCCTGCTTGCTATCTTCACAGATCTGTTTAAATGTTTTTTTGTTGAACCGCTCACCCCAGAACTCTAAATCGGCAAGAGCGAAGTAAGATGCACTTGGACAGGTTCTTTCGCCCTTGTCGTTTGTCTCCTCACCAAGTAAGAAGTCCCGAATTGTCGTTAGTCGTTGTAAGCCGTCAACAACATCCCAGCTTCCATCCTCGTTGGCTGCCACATAGAACATTGGTAGTGGGATTCGAAGCATTAGGGACTCTATCAGTTGGCTCCGACGCTCGATATCCCAAACGAATTTACGTTGGAAAGATGGTGCGAGTCGAATAGAACCTTGCCTGAGACGTCTAAGCAAAGTGTCCATTGCGATGACCTTGGGCTCAATCGAAATCGACGCTGGATCGAATGGTTCATTTGATGGAAGGCTAGCTTCCACTTCGACCCCAACAGGCCTGCCGTCGGCTCCCAGCTCTTCGGTCGGGGCGGTCTGGTGGCGATCTTTTCTAGACATTAATTCGTACCTATCAGCGACAAAGGGGTTGCCATTCGAAAATTGCAGTTAGTCTACTCTACTTGTGAGGCGTTTCAATTAGTCTGATGAGTCGCCCCGGCTCCTCTAGACAGCTCGGACCTCTGGAGATCTTGCTTCTTAAACTCTACTGGAGATAGTCCATCATTGGAACTGTGGCACCGTTTCGTGTTGTAAACATTCTGATGTAATCGACCATATCCCGAAAAGCTTCTTCGCGGTCTATATACTTCTTCCACTTGGTACCCAGTTTCGAGCCTTGAGCAGAGCCTGCGAATCGATAGTATGAGAGGCCGCTTTGGCCGAATAGCAGTCGTACATCGTTCATCGACAAGGATCACAGCCAGCAGCTATCGGCCAATCGATATCCCTGTTTTGCCAAGTCTCAGCCACACACACACACCTAAAATCCCCCCGAAACCGTGGATTGAAGCCTAAGTCGTTGTCCTGTAACGGCTTTTCATCCACGGTTTGTCCACGGCCTCTCCCCCCAATTCCGTGGATGCCGCATAAACCTCAATAAAATCAATGCCATGAAGGGAAGGGCGAATCCACCATTTCCACGACTTCCGCCGGCAAACCCGTGGATTAATTTTTAAGCAGCGCGCTGAAACCGTGGATGGCCCCTTGCTTCCCTTTTCACTGCTTTTCTTCTCTATCTCTTTGTTTTTTATAAAAAAAGAAGAGAAGAAGAGGGGTGAAACCGTAAAACGGCGATGTGGAAGAAATGGAGCAAACCGTGGAAGTTTGAGGGGAAACCGTGGATTTTGGAGGGCAAACCGTGGATGGGTTCTGCTCAACAATCAATGACTTAGGTCGTGAAGCGGGGCCAATCCACGGAATTTTTTTACATCCTCCCCTACCCAATGGCGCGGAAACCGGCGATTTACGGCCGTTTTCGTCGAAAGCGTTGTGTCAATGTCATATTTGGTGTGTAAAAGGCTCCGCCATTTTGCAGTTTGAGCGGGGGAATGCGTGACAGCCCACACTAGGCGGGCTGTCGAGGAGAGGCGCGGGGGGTTTAGGGCTGGATGTCTGGCGCGGCGTAGAGGCCGAGCTTTTCCAGTTGCGGCAGGCTGATGGCGGTCAGGTGGCCCTGGCGGCGGCCGTGGATGGTCTTCTCGACGCTGTCGGCCAGCACCACCGGGCTTTGCAGCAGCTGATGCTTGAAGATGCGGCCGGTCTTCACCGGCAGCGCGTCGAACTTGGCGCGTAAGTGTGGCGCGGTGGAGAGATGGTCCATCACATGATTCGGCCGGAGGAACAGCGCCATCTCGCTGCGGCCGTCAGGGAGTTTGACCCGGTCCCAGCAGTGCGGGTAGTCAAAGCGGCGCGCCTCCAGCTCGGACAGCAGGATTTCCATGATCCATACCCAGGGCAGCCGGCTGCCGTCGGTGTCGACGATGTGGCTGTTCATTTCCGCCATCAGGTCTTCGATGAAGCCGCCTTGCTGCGGGTCGAGGTCGGCGAATTCGCACAGCAAAGCCCAGCTGCACAGCAGGGCGGCGTAGTTCTCCATCATCCGCCGCGCGGTGGCGTCGCCGGTGGGCGCGCGGCTGTGACGTTCGCACAGCCCCAGGTAATGGCGGTGCAGGTCGCGCAGCCGGGCCGGCTCGACATCGGCCAGAAACTGCAGCCACGGCCACAAAGGGAAGGCCGGCAGATCATGCGGTATCAACGCCCCTTGTCGCGCCACCGACAGGCTGCTGCGGCACAGCTTGGACTGCAGGCTCTGTACGTCGACTTCCTCGCCGGCCAGCAACACCGGCGCGCACATCAGGTAGGGCGTCAGGCTGGCCCCGACGCGGGTGAACTCGAAACGATAGGTCGACTGCAGCAACGCGTCGATGTCGGACAGCACCGCTTTGGGCAGTTTGGAGAATTCATCCCAGCCCACAGGCTGCGAGGTGAACGACACCGAGGCGCGGCGGCGGTGGTCGGTCTTCAGCATCTGCCCGGACAGCACCTGAAACGCCAGGGTGGTTTGCAGACTCTCCAGCAGCTTGGATTTGCCCGAGCCCTTCTCGGCCTGCATCTGGAAGTGCGGATAGAAGCCGAGCAGGGTTTTGAGGTGCGCGCCCAGGGCCCACACCAGAGGGATGGCGGCCGCATTATCGCGGAAGGTGTCCTGATAGGCTTGAATCACCGTCCGCGCCTGTTGCGTGGTGCCGCGCGGGAAGGTCAGATTGTAGTACAGGCATTGCTTCTGCGGCTCGACGAAATAGCAGTCTTGCCCCTCCTGCGCCGCCAGCGTGCCGGCCTTCCACGACAGGCCGACGAAGTTGACCACATCGCGCGCGCCCAGGTCGGCGGCCCGCTCCATCAGGTTGACCAGGCGCTGGAACTGCGCCGGCTTCCAGATCGCGCCGAAGCGGCTTTTCCACCATTCGAGGTTGTACAGCTTGTCGTCGGTGGCCACCTCGCGCTGCAGCGTCACCCCATGCCGGGCCAACTGGGCGCTGACGCCGAACACGGTTTCCGGCTGATGGTCGGCCGCGCCGCTGATGGTGGCTAGATGGCTTTGGATGCGCAGCCGCGACAGGCTGGCCACGCGGAAGGAACACAGGTCGCCCAGCGTCTCCGAACGGTTGCCGTCGTCGTCGGTCTTGAACTCGTCGACGTACTGGGTGAAGTCCTCCTTCACCCGGAAACGCCAGTACACTGCCCAGTCATGGCCGGGGAGTTGCACCCGTCGCGTGCCCTCCAGGCGTTCGCCGCCGCCGGGCATGCCGGGCAACAGCCACGGCTCCAGCTTGCGCAAGCGCGCGGTCAGTTCGTCCTTGCCATGGCGCTGCAGCACATCGTTGATGTCCTCGCCTTCGTCCCACTCCTGCATGTCCACCAGCAAATGGCCGATGTCGGCGGCAATCAGCTTCTCCGACAGCTTCCAAGCGGCGGCCAGGCCCGGCCGCAAGCCGGTGGCCGGGTTGACCGGGTCGCTGTGGTCCAGTGCTACCAGCACCCGCTTGCCGCGCAAGGCGGTCCAGTCGATGCTGTCCACGTTGCCGACGCCGCGCAGCGCCAGCGCCGCCACATCGGATGACGCGCAGCACTCCACCGACAAGGCATTGATCGGACTTTCCACGATCACCACCATCCGCGCTCGCTTCAACCGCGCCGGATCGCTGCACCAGCCATGGCCCTCGCGCTCGCCCTGGCATTGCGCTTTGACGCCGCCATTCAAGGCCGGATCGGCATAGCGCAGATCCACCGCCGCCAGCCGGCCGCCGCTGCGCACCAGGAAGGCGACGGCCGCGCCGCCATGGCCGACTTCGCCGGCCGCCACCTTGGCGCTGTGCCAATCGTTCCAGCCCAGCGTCTTGCACTGGATGGCGCGGCGGATCACCGCCTCGTCTATGCCACGGCCGGTCAGGTAAGCCAGGGCTGCATCGGCCTGGGCCAGGCATCGCTCGGCGATGTAATCGAGGGTGGACTTGCGCGCCGGCGCGGCCCTTTCCTTCATCGCCGGTTTCGGTTGCGGCATGCCGTACCAGTCGCCCAGCAGCCGCGCGGCCGACAGCGGCGTGTCCAGCTCCGGCCGGCAATAGCGCAGCAAGTCGATGCAGCTACCGCCGGCGTCGCCGCTCCAGTCCTTCCAGCCGCGGCCGTCGGCAAAGATCGATAGCGAGGCGCTGCTGTCCGGGTGATGCGGGCTGTGATAGTTGCCCTTGCCCTGGCGCGTCAGGCCCAGCCGCGCCGCCAGGTCGTGCAAGTCGATGTTGTCTTTCAACTGGTCGAACCACTGGCCAAGCGCCGTTTGCGAACCGCCAGACAAGCCGGGGGCGTCTCGCCCGGTGCGCGGGAGAGGGTTTCTTGCGTTCATGGTCTTGTCCTTAGAGCAGTTGGCCGATGTCGGCGCTGGCGTCGATGACTTGCTGTTGCAGTGGAGCCAGCAGCCCGGCCAGGAGCTGCGCCGGCAACGGTTGGTCCTCGGCGCAATCCAGCAGCTCGACCAGGCCCTGCAGGCCGTCGCCGGTGCGCGCCAGGCGCGATACGCCGGCGCTGACGGTGTGTTCGATTCCCTGGCACAGGCTAGCCAGCTGGTGCAGCGGCTCGCGCAAGGCGGCATGTTCGGGGGTGTTGGCCAGCAATTGCAGCTGCGCCAATTGGTGATGGACGGCGGACAGCGCCAGCGGGGCAATCAGCGGCAGGGCGTTCATGCGATCACCTCCACGGCGAAGCCGGTAGCGGTGTGATGAATCAAGGCGCGTTGACCCTGTGCCACCAGCAAAGCGGCGAGCGCGCGGGCTTGAGCCTCGTTGGGCAGCGTGGAAACGGGACGGGTGACTTGCGGAAACAGGGCGCGGAAAGCGCGCAGGATGGTGCCAGGCATGGAAGCCTCCTTCGTAAGCGTTACGCTTGCCATCCCGAGACCAATCGGGGGTGGCAGGCACAGGGCGGGATTGGTCTACCGGTACGAAGGAACCGGCGCGTGCAAGCACGCTCCCACCAAGGCCCGCCATAGAAGAAGACGCACCAGCGGTGTTTAACGGACGTAAAAAATGCCGCAATAGGCGGCTATCCGCCTTCGTAATCAGGAGACCAATCCCGGTCGCGCTATTGAACACGACGCGGTAATGGTGCGGGAATCGTGCGGGGCTGTCAAGCATGTGATTCACATGTTGCGTTTGAGCGGTGCATTTCATCGGGATATAATGGCGCTGGATAGTTGGAATGGTTTTTGTAGTACCCAAGGCCCTGGCAGGGGCCTTTTTATTTTGCTTGAAGGGGTTTATGGCTTTTTTGGGTAAGTTTTCGTGGTGTCCATGTCCTGATTGCGGCGGTTTTTATAAAATAAGAACCAGCAGGAAAATCATAGAAAAATTTATCGAGTACTATACGTCCTGCGAAAAGTGCGGCAATAAAAGAAAGTTTGTGAGACGGTTTGAAGGCGTGGTATGGCCCAGCCCTAAAATGAACGAAAAGGATGTGCGGAAAAAATATAGTCCGGCACACGTTCGCGCGGCCTTGCAAGAGATTAATTTCATATATCATGATAAAAAGCAGTTAATGACGGAAGAGCTGGATAAGCTAGAACTGCAAGTCAAACAGTTGCGGCAGAAATTGAAATCCCATCAAAAAGAATATGATTTATTGATGGCTATTGCCGCCGAGAAATAAACATCTAAAAATGGCCCGCCCTGCAGCGGGCCATTTTCATTACTCCAAGACGCGGTGTTGAATCCGGCCGGGCGTGACGGTCAGCGCCTGCGGGGCTGGCGCTTGGGCCGCACTCGGCAGCTTGCGCAGCCGCTCCGGCGGTATCTGCGCGCCGCCCTTGATGGGTTGGGCTACGGTGCGCGGTTCGCCCTCCATCGTCTTGTATTGGTGGCAGCAGTCGTCATTGCTGCAGTTGTAGTAAATCTCCTTGGTGCTGGCGGTCAGCATGCGGCTGGTGCGCACCCGCGACATCGCGCCGCACAGCGGGCAGGGAAAGGCCATCTCCGTCTCCTCAGTCCACGATTTCCACTTCTTCAATCAGCGCGCAGGCGGCCAGGTTCTCGATCACATAGGCGTCGGCGCTGGAGTGGTAGAACAGCACGCTGTTGATGGAAGGGTCTTCCTGATAGCGGTAGCGCATGGCGTGGTGGTTGAAGTACAGCGACAGGTTGTCCAGCCGGGTAATCAGGATGCTGTCGCCAGGGAAGAAGGCCGCCGTCGCCGCTTGCAGCCCGCCCACGCGCTGCTTGTGGAACACCAGATCGTCCCACGGCTCGGCCTGGCCGCTCGGTTCGCATACCGCGTCCGGCAGCAAGTCCGCGCCGACCAGCGCCACCAATAGCGGATCATCGCGCCAGGCTGGGGCCAGCAGGTTGTTGACGGCATGGCGCACCAGACGGTGCAGGTTGCGGAAACGCTCGCCCTCGCCGACCCGGACGCGCTCCAGGCAGGCTTTGGGCGCTTGCTCGCGGATCTGCTGCAGCCAGCCGACATTGACGTCTTGCAGCTGCGGATGCTGCGCCCGGTCAGAGTCCTGGGCGCGCTTCAGGCCGTGGAAGCCGATCATCACCCGGTCCAGCAGAATCCGCCGGTCCAGCGTCTGCCGCGCGCGGGCTTCGAACAAGGCTTGGTCCTGCGTCTCGTTCATCCAGGCGTCCAAGGTGGCGTAATCAAAGGCGGCGTCGAAGTTGGTCTGCTGGCAGAAGTATTGCGCCGGCTGCCAGGTCTGTTGCGCCGGCTGGCGCGCATGGCGGTTGGTGTCCACCGTGGCGGCCAAGGTGCCGGCAAGGTCGAAGTTTTGCGAGCGGCCTTTGATCTCGGCCACGCCCAGCACGTTGATGGCGGACAGCAGCCGGCTCTTGGCTTTCAGCACCTGAATGCGGGCCTGCGCGGCTTGCGGCTCTGGAGCCGCATGGCAAATCCCTGGGGATTGATGGGCGTCCATATGGCTGAAGTAGCGGCCGACGAAATGGTCCAGGGCTTGGCGGGTCGTGTTTTGCATGGTGGGGTGCTCGCTTAACGGTTGATCAGGGCTTGGTATTTCGCGTCGCGCTCGGCTTGATAGCGCATGCGGGTGATGGGGCTCTGGTGCTGGGTGGTGGGCGTCGCCAGCGCCGGCATCGGCTTATTGAGCAGGGTCAGCAAGTCGTCCGGTTCCGCCTGCGCGGCGGATTTCAGCGCCTGTTGCAGCTCGCCCGGCTGCAGCGCGGCATAGGTTTGCTCATGATTGCTGTGCAATTCGGCGCGGCCGAACAGCCGCTCGATGCACGCCTTCGGCGCTTCAGCCAACAGCAGCGCCAGCACCGGCAGCTGTTGCCCCCATTGCGCGATCTGGTCGTCCAGCACCGCATCCCAATACTGGCGGCGCAGCGCGTGGCGCTCCTGTACCAGGGCTTGGCGCTGCTCGAACAACGTCTCCTGCTGCTTTTCGGCCAGAATCTTTTCTTCCTCGGCGATCTTCAGCGTTTCTTCGGCCAATTCCAGGTTGGCCATTTCCTTGCTCTTCAGCTCGCGCACTGCCTTGGTGGGAATGCCCAAGGAGGTACGCATCGCCTGGCGGCAATCCTTGCGCGCCTGCTCGGCTTCGCTGCGCAGCGCTTCGGCGGTTTGGACGCGGCGCGCGGCGTTGTCGGCCAGGGTCTGCCAGGCGTTCAGGTCTTGCTCGAAGGCGGCCAGGCGTTCCATTAGGCCGGCGACGGCGAAAGCGACAGTTTCTTGGGTGTTGGGGTTCTGGATATGCATGTTCTGAGTCCGGGTGCGTTGATTGGGGGGTTAGGCGTGGCGCGCCGCGATGCGATCCACCATCCAGGCGTCGATTTCGGACGACAGCCAGGCCACGCTTTTACCGCCCAGCGGCACCGGGGCCGGAAAGCTGCCGCGCTTGATGGCGTCGTATACCGACGAGCGGGACAAGCCGCAGGTGGAAATGACTTCCGGCAAGCGCATAAAGCGCAGCGGCTGGGCGGTGAGCGAAGGGGCAATGGCGGTCATTGGATTTGTCCTTATCGTTTGATCTGAATATCTGTGGATGCAATCGGATACGCCGATCAGCGAACGCAGTATTTCAGAAATTTCCAATCAAGTTTGGCGGGCTTGTTGTGTGGAATCGCCACACAACAACGAAACTTGAAAAGCTAGAAAAACTCAGTTTTGGCTATTGACGAAAGGCGGGAAAATTGAAAGAGGCAGAGGGAATTTTGAATAGATGGACCGTATCGGACGAATACGGACTGCGCCGGACATACACGGCGGAAGATTTAAGCGGAAAGAGAGAGGGAGGGGCGGAAACGTCAGTCAGCCAAAACGGCGACTGCATGCATAGGCTGCATGAAAACGCATGAATCAGGGCAGGGGAAAAACAGCGCGCCAGGCCATACGGTGCGGGCCTGGCGTGGGTTCATGCAGGTGCATGATTAGCGGCACATGAAGCGCGGGGGCGAGGCGGGGCTTCGATGGCGCGCGCAGGGGTGTGGAGGCTGTTCACCCTTCAATATTGTTGCTATAGTCACTTTTTATGATGTTGTCAATTTTTGGAGTGTTTAAATGAATGAGTATATAGAGCTTATTAAATCATCTCCGGATTCCATTAAATGGCTGGGTTATTTGCTGGCCTACTTGGTCGGGTTGGTGATCTTTATTGAGAGGCTACATGCGCTTTTTTCTAAGTCCTCATCTGATTGGCGGGCAAAAAAAGCAGAGGATCTTTCCAATCTTAAAGAGCTAATTGGTGATGATGGTTGTTTAAAGAAAATAAATGAAGAGCGCGGGTATCATGATGCCTTTTTTAAGCTTGCAAAAATCAGTGTAAGTAAGGAGCGGCGAGAGCAATTGTTGAAAGTGTTTGATCTTGGATTTTTGTCCCCAAGGCAGATGAAAATTATAGCGCCATATCTTAAAGTAAATGATGAAGGTAAGTACTATTTAGAGATAGGTTTGTCGGAGATATTCTTTTCTGCCTTGGGGCTGTTTAGCATATTTATGGTTGGTGTTGTAATGATGACAGTTAACTTTATTTCGGGTCGGGATGATGGGCTTATTCGATTTGTAACAATGTTAGTTGGTGGTTGTGTAACTATGGGGGTAGCGGTTGTTACAAGGGAGAATGTAATGGCTATACGAATTGCGTTGATTGCATCTAGAAAACTTTCTGAGTGCGGGCTTCTTGATGAAGGTGTTGGATTTAAAAATCAACTATTCATGGCCTGGCGTCGTGGGCGTAGGGAGTTAATTTGGTTTTCAATTGTTCTTTCGTTGTTGATATTAATTTCATGGGTATGGGCACTTTATTTAAAAAGATAGCTGGCCCACCATTGCATCATCTTCTTTCGTTCATCCATATATGCAGCCCGATTGTAAGCCGCCCGTACCTTGTTGGTTTCGGTATGGGATAGCTGGCGCTCGATAGCATCTGGGTTGAAGCCTTCTTCGTTCAGGATGGTCGAGGCTGTGGAGCGGAAGCCGTGGACATCGGCTTTGCCTCGAAAGCCCATGCTGTGAAGGGCGCGGCGCAGGGTTTCCGGCGACATGGGACGGCGTGGGCTGTTGCGATTGGGGAAGATGTGTTCCCGGCCGCCGCTGATGGCGTGCAGTTGGCGCAACACATCTAGGGCTTGCTTGGATAGCGGTACAAGATGTGGCGGCGCGGTTTTCTTGGATTTCTCCGGCAGCTTGCGATGTTCCGGTGGGATGGTCCACAGCGCCTTTTCGAAGTCGATTTCCTCCCACCTGGCCATGGCCATTTCTCCGACACGGGTGAAGGTCAGCAGCATCAGCTTCATCATCAGCTTGGTTTGCACGCTGCCGTCGTACTTCTCCAGTGCTTCCAGAAAAGCGGGGATATCCTCGCGCATTAGCGCCTTGCGCGGGGTGGATTGCTGGCTCTTGAGGGCATCAGTCAGTGGCGCGGCCGGATCGCTGTCGCAGCGACCGGTCAGGATGGCCAGACGGAAGACGGCTGAGCAGCGTTGCCGCAGGCGCTTGGTCGTATCAATATTGCCGGCGCTTTCCACCTTGCGCAGCACTTCCAGCAGTTCCAGCGGGCGAATCTCGTGGATTGGCCTGTCCCCGATGTAGGGGAAAATGTGGGTCTTCATTGCGGACAAAACGCGCTCGCTATGGGCGGCGGACCATTCGTGGCTTTCCCTTGCATGCCACTCCAGCGCGATGGCTTCAAACTTGTTGGCCGTCGCTGCCTGCTTCAGCATTCTTTCCAGCTTGCGCTGCTCACTTGGGTCTTCGCCATTAGCCAGCCGCCGGCGGGCGTCGTCTCGCTTCTGACGGGCCTCCTTCAGTGTGGTCTCGGGGTAGATGCCCAGGGCTAGGCGTTTTTCCTTGTCATTGAAGCGGTACTTCAGCCGCCAGTATTTGGAGCCATTGGGCATGACTTCCAGGTACATGCCTTTTTCGTCGGATAGGCGAAGCGGCTTGCCATCCTCTCTCGGTTTGGCTGTCTTGCAAGCGGTATCGGTCAGGGGCATGGAGCTGTTCTCGGGTGCATTTGGGGGCATCAAAAAGTGCCCCCTTTGTCGATGCCCCCAAGTATGCCCCCATGTGCGCCCGGCTTTCAATGGAACTATTTGGACGGTTTCGGATGTTAAAAAACCCGCAAAGCCTTTGCTGGTGCGGGTTTCATGGACTTTCTCGGACTGCTTTGGAAGTGTGAGTGGCGTCCCCGACAGGAATCGAACCTGTAACTGCCCCTTAGGAGGGGGCCGTTATATCCATTTAACTAAACACTGTGGTCTAGAAGCCCTGAAGAATATGTATGGCAAAACACGATGGGTTCTGAAGATAAGTCGAATGGCGCTACGCTTCGAATAATAATCATACTTATTCTCACTCTACCATCAAGCGATAGAATGGCTCTTGTCGTAAAGTTTGGCTCTGCATTTCGCTACCATCACGCTGGCTTCTAAATTCATTGCGATAACTGATATATTTCCAATTTTCAGGACGGATGTCTGAGTCAGGATGCTGCCCTGGATTAACCCCGTTTTCAGATAGTTTGGATTCCAAGCACTCAACAAATAGCCGTGTCTTATGGAGTGATGGTGCACTGTATTGCGAATTTTCCTGGTCCGGTTTTACATACAAAGTGAATTGAGCACCCGCGCCCACGCGGGACTTGTGATCGACACGTTCCATGTCGGTCACTTTCCATTTGTCAATTGGACTGTCCTCTGAAAACAGCATTGCGGACAGCGCATTGAATGCTTTGGGTACTTGGTCTCCCTGCACACTGATGTGGAACTTGTCTCCAGCAAACTCACCCTTGCACTGAGGATTTTCTCGACGTGCGTGCATGAAAACATCACCTCCATGGTTTTCCAGCTGAAAACCATGGCTCATGGCAAAAAAGCCACTCTGACGCATCCCTGAGTAATCTGGTGTATCCAGTGCCTCTTTGAAGTGCGAAATCGGCATCTGTTTCATTTGATGGTGTAGGGTGCTGAGATCGGTTTGCAGGCTCTCATTCGTAGAGGGCTTCTGCAGTTTCTCATCAGGGCGCCCCATATTCAAGGCAAGGAGAGGGAGTTTTAAACCGACTCGGTTGATAGGCATGACAAATGTGCTCCACAAGGCAGGTGTAGCCATGATTTCAAAGGAAAACGCAGCCTGCTTGCAAAAAACGATCATTTGCTTGAGGGGTGTTCGGGCGCTGCTGGAGCGGCGCACTCGAAATGGGTTGTCTAAATATGATAAAGCCCGCTTGTGCGGGCTTTAGTTTGGCGCTTCCGACAGGAATCGAACCTGTATCTGCCGCTTAGGAGGCGGCCGTTCTATCCGTTGAACTACGGCAGCAGTGCTATAAAAGTGCTACGCACTATTTTTTGTCTCCTGCAAGTCATTGAATTAACTGGAAAATGCAAGTAAGTCAATCCATTTAACTACGGAGACGCTTGGGAAAACTGGGCGGCGCTTAGGCGCTGCGGTCCACCGACAGGCGGGCCAGCTCGATCAGAGCCTGGCGGGTTTCCGATTCGAGAATGTTCTGCAAGGAGGCAATGGCCTGTTCGGCCATTTTCACGGCTTCATTCTTGGCATATTCCAGCGCGCCGCAGGATTGTACCGCATTCAAAACGTCGTGGAAACGGTCGCGGTTGGCGTGTTCCAGCGCTTCGCGCACCAGCGTGGCCGCCTCTGGGCTGCCGTTGCGCATGGTGTAGATCAGCGGCAGCGTCGGCTTGCCTTCGGCCAGGTCGTCGCCCAGGCTCTTGCCTATGGTTTCGGCGTCGCCGCTGTAGTCCAGCACGTCGTCAATGATCTGGAAGGCGGTGCCCAGGTACATGCCGTAGTCCGCCATGGCCTGCACCTGTTCCGGCGCGGCGCCGGAGATCAGCGCGCCCACGCGGGCGGCGGCTTCAAACAGCTTGGCCGTCTTGTACTGGATCACCTTGAGGTAATCGTCCTCGCTGACATCGGTGTTGCCGATGTTCAAGAGTTGCAGCACTTCGCCTTCGGCGATGATGTTGGTGGCCTCGGCCATCACTTCCAGGATGTCCATGCTGCGCGTGGTCACCATCATCTGGAAGGCGCGGGTGTAGAGGAAGTCGCCCACCAGCACGCTGGCGGCGTTGCCGAACAGCGCATTGGCGGTTTTGCGGCCGCGGCGCAGGTCGGACTCGTCCACCACATCGTCGTGCAGCAGCGTGGCGGTGTGGATGAACTCTATCATCGCGGCGAGTTCAAACAGGTGCGCGCCCTGGTAGCCCAGCGCGCGGCCCGATAGCAGGGTCAACGCCGGGCGCAGGCGCTTGCCGCCGGCGGAGATGATGTATTCCGCCACTTGGCGGATCAGTACGACATCAGAGTGCAGCCTGTCGCGGATGACGCGATCTACGGTCTGCATGTCAGCGGCTATCAGGGTTCGGAAAAGCGGGGTGGACACGTTTTCAACCAGTTTAATCGTTGCGATGGGTACGCCAAAGTGCGGAATCTTACCAGAAAAGCCCCCGCAGCCGCCATGCCGCCGTGTTCGCCGCATAAGTCGATGAAATTATTGACAAGTTGAGGGCGGGCACGTATAGTCTCGCGTTCCCTTGCGCATCAGGTGCGGGGATTCAATATTCAGGAGCTCATGCGAATGTATGCGGTCATAAAAACCGGCGGCAAGCAGTACAAGGTTGCCATCGGTGAAAAACTTAAAGTAGAACAGATACCTGCAGACATCGACAGCCAGATCGTACTTGAAGAAGTGCTGATGATTGCTGACGGTGAACAGGTTGTTGTAGGCGCCCCGCTGGTAGCCGGTGCCACCGTCAAGGCTACCGTAGTTGCCCACGGTCGTGGCGACAAGATTCGCATCTTCAAGATGCGTCGTCGTAAGCACTACCAGAAGCATCAGGGTCATCGTCAGAACTTCACCGAAATCCGCATCGACGCGATTTCGAAGTAAGGATAAACAGTCATGGCACACAAAAAAGCAGGCGGTAGCTCCCGCAACGGTCGTGACTCCGAAGCCAAACGCTTGGGCGTTAAGGTTTACGGCAGCGAACTGATTCCGGCAGGTTCCATCATCGTGCGTCAGCGCGGCACCAAGTTCCACGCTGGCGAAAACGTCGGCCAGGGCAAGGACCACACCCTGTACGCGAAGGTTGATGGCTACGTTGAATTCACCGTTAAGGGCGCGCATCAGCGCAAGACCGTTAACGTGGTTCCGTACACCGGCGTAGACGGCGAATAATTTTCGCTTTCTGGCACCCGAGAAAGCCCTATCCTTCGATAGGGCTTTTTTCATACCCGAGGGGCAAGGCGTGAGGGTTGGATGGCTCCAATCCTCACGCCTGACTCCTCGCTAGACAGAGGTTTTGAGCAATGAAATTCATCGATGAAGCCCGGATTGAAGTGATGGCCGGACGCGGCGGCAATGGCGTCGCCAGCTTCCGCCGCGAAAAATTCGTGCCGTTTGGCGGCCCGGATGGCGGCGACGGCGGCAAGGGCGGCAGCGTGTACGCGGTGGCCGACGAGAACGTCAACACCCTGGTGGAGTTCCGCTTCGTCAAGAAATACCTGGCGCAGCACGGCGAGCGCGGCCGCGGCGCGGATTGCTACGGCAAGGGCGGCGACGATATCGAGCTGAAGATGCCGGTAGGCACCGTGATCACCGACCACGACACCGGCGAGCTGGTGGCCGACCTGACGCATCACGGCCAGCGCGTCATGATTGCCAAGGGCGGCAAGGGCGGCCTGGGCAATATCCACTTCAAGTCGTCCACCAACCGCGCGCCGCGCCAGTGCACGCCGGGCGAGGATGGCGAGCAGCGCACCTTGAAGCTGGAGCTGAAGGTATTGGCCGATGTGGGCCTGCTGGGCATGCCCAACGCCGGCAAGTCCACCTTCATCCGCGCGGTGTCCGCCGCGCGTCCCAAGGTGGCGGATTATCCGTTCACCACGCTGCATCCTAATCTGGGCGTGGTGCGGATGGACGATACCCGCAGCTTCGTGATCGCCGACATTCCGGGCCTGATCGAAGGCGCGGCCGAAGGCGCCGGCCTGGGCCACCGCTTCCTGAAGCACTTGCAGCGCACCGGCTTGCTGCTGCATGTGGTGGACATCGCGCCGTTTGACCCGAATGTGGACCCGGTGCGCGAGGCGCGCGCCATCGTCGACGAACTGAAGAAGTACGACGAGGAGCTGTACAGCAAGCCGCGCTGGCTGGTGCTGAACAAGGTGGACATGCTGCCGGAGGACGAGCGCGAGCTGACCGTGTCCGCCTTCCTCAACGCCTACGGCTGGCCGCAGACGCAGCCGGACGATTCCTTCGGTTTCGACATCAAGGCGCCGCGCGTGTTCACCATCTCCGCGCTGAACCACGAAGGCACCCGCGAGCTGACCTTCGCCATCATGTCCTATCTGGACGTGGTGCGCGCCGAGGCGCGCAAGGAAGCCGAGGCGCTGCAGCAGCAAGCCGCTGCAGCCAAGCAGAAGCTGATCACGCCGGAAGCGCCGACGGTAAGCGAGGGTGACGAGGCGTAACGAAAACGCAAGGTTTTCATGGTATGGAAGACGGGCTGGAGGCATATCCAGCCCGTTTTTTTATTCAATTTGGGCAAAATGTGGGGTTTTGACCGATTTTCGCTCATTTTCGTCGCTTTGTTGTACACCGATCTTTTCACGCGCCGTTACTTCACAAGTCAATTGGATGTTGTATTTTGTCCTCAGGGGAAAACGCCAAGCCAGCCGCCGGTTTGAAGGGCTCCGTGGCACGGAATCTGCTTAGCTTGGCTGCATATGCCCGGTAAATGATTGCGGCATAGCAAGAAAATCCGTCTTGCTAGACAAATTGCTCTAACTATATAACATGGTGCAGCCAAGCCTTAGACCTTGAACAGACTCTTGGCCTGGCCGAATCACGAGCAGTTTGCAGTTCCGTTCCGGGCGCTGGGGTGCCTGGGTGACAAAATGCCGGCGTTCTCGCCGGTCGACGAAACAAGAGTTCGCATTGCTTTGATGAGGAGAATCGCATGAAGAAGGCACTTGCTGCGCTGGCTATCGGCCTGATGGCCGCCTCCGTGGGCGCTTACGCCAAGGACTGGAAGGAAATCCGCTTTGGCGTGGACGCCAGCTACGCGCCGTTTGAATCCAAGGCCGCCAATGGCCAGATCGTCGGTTTCGACATCGACCTGGGCAACGAGATCTGCAAACGCTTGAAGGCCAAGTGCGTGTGGGTGGAAAACGATTTCGACGGCATGATCCCGGCGCTGAAAGCCAAGAAGTTCGACGGCGTGCTGTCGTCGATGTCGATGACCGAGGCGCGCATGAAGGAAATCGCCTTCTCCGCCAAGCTGTTCAATACCCCGACCCGCATGGTGGCCAAGGCGGGTTCCGGCCTGATGCCGACGCCGGCCTCGCTGAAGGGCAAGCGCGTGGGCGTGGAACAGGGCACCATCCAGGAAGCCTACGCCAAGAAGCATTGGGCGCCGGCCGGCGTGGAAGTGGTTCCGTACCAAAACCAGACCCTGGTGCTGGCCGACCTGACCGCAGGCCGCCTGGACGCCTCGCTGCAGGATGCCGTGCAGGCCGACATGGGTTTCCTGAAGAAGCCTGAAGGCAAGGGCTTCGCCTTTGCCGGTGCCAACCTGGTTGACCCGCAAACCCTGGGCGAAGGCGCCGGCATCGGCCTGCGCAAGGAAGACACCGATCTGAAGGCCGCCATCGACAAAGCCATCGCCGGCATGCTGAAGGACGGCACTTACAAGAAGATCGAGAAGAAATACTTCACCTTCGACGTGTACGGCGGCTGATGCCGCCAGCGGGCGGGCGGCGCAGCCGCTCGCCCGACGTAGTGATGCGCCCCGCTTTGCCGGGGCGTATTGATCTGGAGGGCCGCTTTCCATTCGGCAATATAAGCTGAAGGATGCGGCCGCTCGACAAGGGGAACACAATGTTTCTGGATGGATTCGGTCCCATTATCTGGCAGGGGACCCTGGTGACGCTTGAGTTGTCGGTGCTGTCGCTGCTGCTCGCCTTCGTCATCGGCCTCTTTGGCGCGGGCGCCAAGCTGTCGCACAATCCCGTGCTGGGCGGGATTTCCACCGTGTACACCACTTTGGTGCGCGGGGTGCCCGATCTGGTGCTGATGCTGTTGATCTTCTACAGCCTGCAGATCGGCATGAACAAGATTACCGAGGCGATGCACATCGATCAGATCGACCTGGACCCGTTCGTGTCCGGCATCGTCACGCTGGGTTTCATCTACGGCGCCTATTTTACCGAGACGCTGCGCGGTGCCTTCCTGTCCGTGCCCAAGGGGCAGATCGAGGCCGGCATCGCCTATGGCATGAGCGGCTGGCAAGTGTTCCATCGCGTGCAATTCCCGCAGATGATGCGCTTTGCGCTGCCTGGCATTTCCAATAACTGGCAGGTGATGCTGAAGGCCACCGCCCTGGTGTCCATCATCGGCCTGGCCGATGTGGTGAAGGCCTCGGTGGACGCGGGCAAAAGCACCTACAAAGTGTTTTTCTTCACGCTGGTGGCCGGGGCGATCTACCTGCTGCTGACCACGCTGTCCAATTTCGTGCTGATGTGGCTGGAGCGCCGCTATTCTATGGGTGTGCGGGAGGCGGACCTATGATCGACATCATCCAGCAATTCTGGAAGACCTTTCTGTGGACCGATGGCTACCACCTGTCCGGCCTGGCTGTTACCATGTGGCTTTTGGTGCTGTCGGTAGGTTTCGGCTTCATCGCGTCGGTGCCGCTGTCGGTGGCGCGGGTGTCCAAGATCAAGTGGCTGTCGCGCCCGGTGTGGCTGTACACCTACGTGTTCCGCGGCACGCCGCTGTATGTGCAGTTGCTGTTCTTCTACAGCGGCATGTACAGCCTGGACGTGGTGCGCGAGGTGGGCTTCCTGAACCACTTCTTCCGCGAAGGCTACAACTGCACCATCCTGGCGTTTGCGCTGAACACCTGCGCCTACACCACGGAGATCTTCGCCGGCGCCATCAAGGCCACGCCGTATGGCGAGATCGAAGCCGGCCGCGCCTATGGCATGAGCAACTTCACGCTGTATCGCCGGGTCATCATTCCGTCTGCCTTGCGCCGCGCCCTGCCTGCGTACAGCAACGAAGTGATCCTGATGCTGCACGCCACCACCGTGGCCTTTACCGCCACCGTGCCGGACATCCTGAAGGTTGCGCGCGACGTCAACGCCGCCACATACGACTCCTTCAACGCGTTCGGCCTGGCCGCGCTGCTGTACCTGAGCATCACCTTTATCCTGGTCGGCTTGTTCCGCAAGGCCGAAGCGCGCTGGCTTGCTTACCTGCGCCCGACCAAGAGCTGAAACACTGGGGAATCATTTAGATGGACAAGCTGACTATCAGCAACATTCACAAGAGCTACGGCGATCACGAAGTTCTGAAAGGCATCTCGCTGAAGGCCAAGGCCGGCGACGTGATCAGCATCATCGGCTCGTCCGGTTCGGGCAAGAGCACCTTCCTGCGCTGCATCAACTTCCTGGAAAAACCGAATCAGGGCAGCATCGCGCTAAACGGCGAGGAAATCCGCCTGGCCAAGGACAAGCGCGGCGAGCTGATCCCGGCCGACCAGAAGCAGCTGCAAACCATGCGCACCAAACTGGCCATGGTGTTCCAGCACTTCAATCTGTGGGGCCACATGACGGTGCTGGAAAACGTCATCGAAGCGCCGGTGCATGTGCTGGGCCTGTCGCGCGACGAAGCCCTGGCCCGCGCCAAGAAATACCTGGCCAAGGTGGGGCTGGACGAACGGGCCCAGGCCAAATACCCGGCCCATCTGTCCGGCGGCCAGCAGCAGCGCGTGGCCATCGCCCGCGCGCTGGCGATGGAGCCGGAAGTGATGCTGTTCGACGAGCCGACCTCGGCGCTGGACCCGGAACTGGTGGGCGAAGTGCTGAAGGTGATGCAGGCGCTGGCCGAGGAAGGCCGCACCATGATCGTGGTGACGCACGAAATGGGTTTTGCCCGCAACGTGTCCAATCACGTGATGTTCCTGCACAAGGGGCTGGTGGAAGAGGAAGGCCATCCGGACGAGGTGTTCGGCAACACCAAGAGCGAACGGTTGAAGGCTTTCCTGTCGGGTAGTCTAAAGTAAAACTATCCCTGCCAAGGGGGAAGGAAACCCGCCGGAGTCGTCAGCCGGCGGGTTTGTTTTTGGGCGGTCCCGTCAGTTGTGGATAACTCAAGGGCTGGGCCGAGCCTGTGGATAAGCGGGCGTCACTGCGCGGGATGCTGCGCGCGGTAATACGCCCATTCCTCCACCGCGCGGCCATCGGGCAGCTGGCACAGCGCGTATTCGTTGCCGGCGGCGTCCTTTTGCGGCAACAGTTTGCCGCCTTGCTGCACGCAGTAGACCGAGGCCGGATTGGCCATGCCAACCATGGGCGCCTGCGCCGGCGGCGTGTTTTGCGCGCAGGCGGACAGCAGCAGCGCCAGCGGCGCGATCAGGGCATAAGTGTGTTTCATATGGATTCCCGTTGGTGTCGTTGATCAGGCGGTAAGCAGCTTGCCGGTCTTGTAAGCGGTGCGGCTGGCCACGCGGGCGATGCACAGGCCGGCCGTGGCGTAAGGCCGGTCGCTGCTGGCGTACAGCACGCCGCCGCGCTCGGTGCAGACCTGGCTCACGCTATCGTTGACCGGATCGATCACATCCGCCACCAGGTCGCCGGGGCTGAGCTGGCTGCCCGGCTCGGCGCGGTACACCACCACGCCGGCGTGCGGCGCCAGCAGGTCTTCCGATCCGGCCAGCGGCGTGGCCGGATGGCGCAGCGGCGGCAGATGCGGCGCATCGCCGGCGATCACGCCGCGATGCTGCAGGAAGTGCACGATGGCTTCAGCGTCCTTGGCGGCGTATTCATGGTTGACGTCCCACTCGCCGCGCAACTCCACCGTCACCGCCAGACAGGCCATGTCGATGGGCGCGGACAGCCCGGCCTTGGCGGCCAGGTCGCGCAGCTGCCACCACGGCTGGCTGCAGGCCTCGTCGAAAGGGTAGTCGCCGGAGTCTTCCGCCAGCAGGCTGGCGCACACGCCCAGATAGCGCGCCAGCGGCTCGCACTGGTCCCACAGCGGCGTGCCGGTGTACAGGTGGATGTCGGCGCGGCTGTCGCAGTGCAGGTCCAGCACGATGTCGGCGTCGCAGGCCATGCTGTGCAGCGTGTGGCGCAGCGATTGCAGCTCGGTCTGCGGCAGTTGTTTGGCCAGCTCGGCGCGCATCGCCTCGCGGATCAGCCGGGTATTGGCCTTGGCGTCCGGTCCCAGTTGCTGGCGCACGGCGGCGAACACCGGCTCGGCCAGCGGCAGGTAATGGCGGTTGAAGTTCTGCCCGCTCATCAGCTCAAAGCGGCCCATCAGCCGGCCGTGCTGGTTCTGGTTCAGGCCGATGGGGTTGGCCATGGGCAGCACCGTGATCTCGCCATGGATCGCGCCCTCGTTTTCCAGCTGGCGCAGCCGCTGCTTCAGATGCCAGGCCACCAGCATGCCGGGCAGCTCGTCGGCGTGCAGGCTGGCCTGGATGTGGACTTTTTCGCCGCTGCCCGGCTGGCCGAAATGAAAGCTGGTGAGCGCGCGCTGGCTGCCCAGGCTGGGCGACAGCAGCCGATGATGGCGGGTGTGCATGGCTTCTCCTCTTTATGGTTCGGTTCGCAGCCGCAATAAAACGCGCCGCCGCGTTGACGAAGCGGCGGCCGGTCGGGACAATCTGCGCTTTGATCCACCCCATAGCGGAGCGCGCTTGGATTCATTGTCCGATTTCTTCCAGCCCGGCATCGAGCCCGGCTCGCTGCAGGCGGTATCGCGGCTGCAGGGCGCCTGGGGCTATCTGTCCGTTTTCGTCACGCTGTTCCGCGGCGGCGACGAGGAAGTGCTGATGCGCCTCCTGGTGCTGCGCGAGCTGGGCGGCCGCGCCGAGGCGCCCATGTGGACGCCGCAGGAAATCGCCCAGCGCTTCTCTTATCTTAACGATACCAAACTGGCCACCATTCTGGGGCGTTTGCGCGAGGGCGACCTGCTGGTTTACGACAGCGACGGCGGCGTCTACCAGCTGTCCGAAGGCGCGCGCGTGGCGCTGGCGGCGCTGGCCACCATGGTGGATTTCGCCGGCGACGACGTCGAGCTGGGCTATCTCACCAGCCAGGTGGCGGCCGGCCAGGCCGTGGGCCAGGTGTCGGACGAAGCGCTGAAGCACCTGCTGGCGAGGCTCAACGAGCTGTACGCGGAATTCGAGGAAGCGCTGGAGTCGCAGTCCGAGTTCCGCATCCGAGCCGCCCAGCACCGGCTGGAGGCCGTGTGGCGCTGGGTGGCCAAGTCCACCGAGGTGGTGCGTAGCCTGACCCAGGACGAGTCGCTGAGCCTGACCGTGCTGAACCAGGCCCAGGCCATCGCGTTGGCGCAGAGCCGCATGCTGGCCTTGGCCGGCACCTTCGAGCGCCGCCTGGCGCAGCTGGCCGCGCAGCGCGTGCATCTGGGCAACTCCGGCCTCACTTCCACCGACATCGCCGACTGGCTGCGCCGCCAGGGCGCGGCCACGCTGGCCGGCAAGCTGGCGGGGGCCTGGTCCATCAGCCCGGAGCCGGCCTTCCTGTCCACGCCGGAACTGGCCGACGTGGCCGAGTTCGAGCTTTTGGCCCGCGAGCGCGCCAAGGCCGGCGCGCAGGTGCTGCCCGGCAGCGAAGCCGCGCCGATGGCCGACGCGCCGGAAATGGAGCGGCTGCTGGAAGCAGAGGAGATGTACGACGTGCTGCTGCAGCTGGGCATGAGCGGCGCGGCCGACGCCCACATCAGCCAGGCGGTGCTGGCCGACAGCTACAACGAAACAGCCTACCGCCTGTCCTTGCTGTCGCTGATCGGCGACCCGGAAACCAGCAACGATCAAAGCATCGTCGCCGCGCTGGCCAAGCTGCCGTTCAGCCTGCAGGGCGGCGACGCGGTAATCGAGACGGACCACCCGGAGGTGGCGACTTTGTCGGATGCCAGGCTGGTGGCGGCGCAACCCAAGAGTTGAACCCTTTATTTCGCCACGAAAACCACGAAAGACACGAAAAGCGCAAATTCAGCGAGATGCTTAGTCCTCTCGCTGAGGGCTGAAGAGGACAGCTTTCAAATCAATCTTTCTTTGGATATTTTCGTGTTTTTCGTGGGGTTCGTGGCAAGAGAAGATATGGAACACGAAATCAAAACCCTCACCGCCCGGCTGCTGGCGCAGCGCGTGGTGCCGCGCGCCGATGCGTTGGCGCGCAAGGCCTTGCTGGACGACATCTTCCGCGCTGAGCTGGACAAGAGCCTGGCCGCCGTCGGCCTGCGGCTGGTGGAAAATCCGTATGCCGAATACATCGCGGTGGCGCTGCTGCCGGAAATGACCGAGCCGGTGTTCGGCTCCGGCGACGCCTGGCTCAACAATAATCTGGGCTTGCCGCGCGACGGCGTGGCCTTGCTGGTGATCCTGTGGGCGTTGATCATCCTGCCCAAGCGCGAGCGGCAGATCGCCCGCGTGGAGGCTGGAAAGGAGAGCCAGAGCGATATGTTCGGCGCGCAAAAGCCGCTGGAGACGGGCGAGACAGTGTCCACCGGCATTTCCGAGGACGCGCTGTACGCGGACTTCGGCAAGGCCTTGGGCGGCCGCACCCGCTTCAACGCCAACCTGGGCCGGCTGGTCAACCTGGGCTTCGTCGTGCGCCGCAACCGCTGGCTGGACGAGGGGCCGATGCTGGACCTGATGGTCGACTACGCCCAGCTGGCGCCGCGCATCATCGAGGGCGCGCTGGCCGACGTATTGCTGCGGCGCGAAGGCCGCGAGGCACTGGCGGACAAGCGCGCGCCGGACGAGATGGCCGACGAGATTGAAGATGAAATCGGGGCGGACGATGTCGAGTCGGCCGGCCCGCTGTTTGATTTGCCGCCGGACGACGCGGCGGACGAGGAGACGCGCTGATGTTCCAGATGAAATCCGTCGAAATGGTGCACTGGGACTTCTGGCAGCGGCTGACCGTGCCGCTGGACGCGCAGATCGTCACCATCATCGGCCCCAACGGCTCCGGTAAGACCACCTTGCTGGACGCGATGCGCACGCTGCTGGCCATCAAATGCTCCGGCAAGCGCGACTACAAGCGCTACGTGCGCAACAACAAGGAAGCCTTCGCCTACCTGCGCGGCGTGGTGGATAACCCGCGGCGGCCAAGCGGCGGCCTGTATCCGACGCCGTTCTTCCCCATCGTGTCCGAGTCGGTGACGCTGCTGTGCCGCATCAAGAAGCAGGGCGGCGACTGGGTGCGCCATTACGCCATTCTGGACGGCGACATCGCGCTGGAGCATGCCGAGGGCCAGGCGCAATGGCTGGGCGTGCAGGAATACCGCCGTCGCTTGGAAGCGGCCGGCCTGACGCCGGCGGTGGCCGAGGTGCTGGCGCTGGAGCAGGGCGACACCGACAAGCTGACCGAATACAGCCCGCGCCAATTGCTGGACCTGGTGTTCCAGGTGTTCGGCGACAAGGACGTGCTGGACAACTACCAGCGCGCGCGCGACGAGCAGCGCGCCACCGAGCTGGAGCTGGAGGCGCTGAGCCGCCAGGAAGAGGCGCTGCAGGTGCGGGTGGAGGCGATGAAGAACCGCGCCAACCGCTATCTGGAATGGAAGCAGCTGCAGACCGGCATCGCCCGGCTGCGCGACGAAGCCTTGCCGGTGCTGGCCTATTTGGACGCCAAGTCATCGTTTGGCAAGCAGTGGCATGACTACCGCGGCGGCTACCATGTGCTGAACCAGGCCCGCGCCGAGCATGCCGATACCCTGGCGCTGGTGGCCAAGCTGAAGGCGGCCGAGGTCAGCGCCGCCGAGGCGCGCGCGGCGGCGGAAACCGTGCGCCAGGCCGCGCAGGAAGCCTTCATGAAGGCCAAGGGCGAGCACGCCGGCGTGGCGGGCCAACTGAAGGAGCGCGACCGGCTGCAGGCGCTGGCCGGCAAGGAATACGGCGCCGACGCCGCGCAGCTGGCCGACAAGCTAGCCGCCTTGCGCGCCGAGGCGGATCAACTGAAAGACGGCCTGCGCGATCTGAAAAAGCAGCGCCAGGAAAGCTCGGAACACCTGCAGGCGCTGGAGATCGGCCGCGGCCGTTCGCCGGAGGATGTGCGCCAGTTCAAGGCGGCGCTGGACGAGGCCGGCATCGGTCACGCCATGCTGTCCGACATCGTCGAAGTGATGGACTCCAACTGGCAGGGCGCGGTGGAGGCGCTGCTGCGCGGCTACCGCCATGTGGTGCTGCTGGACAGGGAGTCCGACCGCCGCGAGGCGTGGAAAATCGGCGAGAAGCTGCGCTACCGCCATTTTGTGGTGCCGGAACGCGCCGCGCCGCCGCGCGCCGCCAAGGGCAGCTTGCTGGAAGTGGTGCGCTTCTCTGCCGACGCGCCGGAGTGGCTGTACCGCCAGATGAACAGCGTGACGCGGGTGGAAAGCGCGAACGAAGGCGCCAACGTCGATGGCGACTGGATCACCCGCGACGGCTATTTCCGCGAACGCCGCGGCGCGCGCCATATCGGCGTGCCCATGCATGAGTACGCGTTTGGCGAAGCGGCGCGGCAATCGCGCCTGCTGGCGGTGCGCGATGAGCTGAAATCGCTCAATGTGCGCATCCTGGCCGACGAGGAGCGGCTGGTGGCCGCCACCCGCGAGGCGGCCGGCCTGGCCGAGTACCTGGGCGGCATGGACGCCATTCGCCAGTTGGACAGCCGCGCCGACGAATTCGCCGCGCTGGAATCGCGCAAGGCTGAGCTGGAGGCCGAAATCGCCCGCCAGGGCGCCGCGCTGGCCGACGCCGGCGCGGAGAAAGACGCCGCCGACCAGCGCTACGGCGACGCGCGGCTGGCGCACGACCGCGTGTGCCAGCGCGAGATGGAAACCTTGTCCAAGTACAATCAAAAGCTGCAGGAAGTGGAGCAGGCGCGCCGCCAGCTCCGTCGGCTGATCAGCGAACTGCGCGAGTGGGCGCAGCGCTTGCCTGCCGATGCGCTGGCGCCGGAGCATGTGGCGCAGCTGGAGGACGAGTTTGACACCGCCGCCGACGCCAAGCACCAGCTGAACTACCTGGAAGAAAAGCTGCAAAGCGGCGACTGGGAGCAGGATGATTCCGTGCTGGCGCTGAAGGACAAGCTGGTGGAAGACCTGACCCAGCTCGACCGCGAGCGCCAGCGCCGCCAGGGCGAGGTAGACCGCTCGCGCGAGCTGACCGACGAAGCGCGCGCCGCCTACATCGGCAAGCTGCGCGCCACCGTGCGCGCCTATGGCCAGAACGTGAAGCGGCTGGGCGAGCTGGCCGGCATCCAGGTGGAAGTGGAGCTGCCCAAGCTGGAGAACGACGACGCGGTGCTGGCGCAGGCCGGGCTGGTGTTGAAGTTCAACTTCGACCAGAAGGGCATGATGGGCATGAACGACGGCGAGGCCTCCGGCGGCCAGCAGGTGATGAAGTCGCTGATCCTGCTGATCGGCCTGATGATGGACGAGTCCAACCCCTCCGGCTTCGTCTTCATCGACGAGCCGTTCGCCCACCTCGACATCTTCAACATCGACCGCGTGGCCGGCTTCCTCAAGGCGACGGAAGCGCAGTACCTGATCACCACGCCGAATACCCACAACATCAACATCTTCGCCCCGTCCGAGCTGACGCTGGCCACGCGCAAGAAGCGCCCCGGCGAAACCTGGGCGCCGCCGATATTGCAAACGCGGCGGCGGGTGGAGGGGCTCTAATGCTGCTATCTGATCTTGATATGGGTGCTTTTGTGCGCGAAGAGAGCACGCACGGGGATAGGCTGGCGCCACGCCTGCCTGCGGGCGCGCAGCCATTATTGGGGTTGGATGAGTCGCAGTGGCAGACTTTACGGTCTTGGCTCAAGCCAACTGGCGAATCATCCAAATGGACGTGGTTGATTGAGAACAGCCAAGTGAATGAGTGGCTGCATTGCGAGAGTCTACTGTGCCGACTGTTGCAGGCGGGTTGGTGCGAACTGATTCGTCAGGCAGGGAAGGGGGCGGCGCAGAACCACTACCTTCCTTACAAAGTTGTTTGGCGCGATAAGGAAGGGCTGCGGCGTGCTTTGGGCTGGTCCAATCAGCCAGAGAAAGAGGACTTGAAAAGACAGTGGTCGCAGTGGCAGCCAAGACATCCCTGGTTGCAGGAGATCGCAGCCTCTTGTCGACAGATGTCGATGCAAGTGGATACGTCTCGTCGAAGGCTGCGTTTGCTGCAGGGACTGGATGATTGGCTTGGCGAGGAGCGCTTCGGCACCGAGCGCCAGTTTTCTCAAGTCGTTTTCCAGCATACTAAGGCCTTGGCCAAAGCCGATAAAGAATGGTTGGCCGAGACCGGCCTGGATCTGGAGGCCTGCGGCATCTCTCCGCATACCCCCTACTTTTATCTGGCAGCCTGCTTGGATTGCTATGACGATGAGGGCTTGTTGCTTCGCTCCAGCTTGTTGCGGCAAGGTAATGCTTTGCCAGCCGAGACCGTGCTGGATATCAAGCGGGTATCGGGCCTCGTCCGAGAAATACGGGTGGTGGAAAACTTCAGCGTCTTCCAGACCTTGACCCGGCAGCTTGTGGCTGAGGTGCCTGACGTCCTTGTCGTCTGGGTGCCGGGGCAGCCGCACAGCCGCTGGCGCAAGGCGTTTAGCCATCTGGTCAGTTTGTGCGATGCGCCGGTCTACGTCGCGTGCGACTTGGATCCTGCCGGTGTTGCCATAGCGTTGCAAGTAGGGCAGTTGGTTCAGGAGCAGG
Source organism: Chromobacterium sp. ASV23 (assembly GCF_016428945.1). Classification (NCBI taxonomy): domain Bacteria; kingdom Pseudomonadati; phylum Pseudomonadota; class Betaproteobacteria; order Neisseriales; family Chromobacteriaceae; genus Chromobacterium; species Chromobacterium sp. ASV23. Next base: position 56,149 of record NZ_JAELTR010000013.1, on the reverse strand, counting down.
GCCAGGCATGGCAGCCTTGGCGTATGCACGTTGATGACGAGAAATTGCAGGAATTTAACTGGCCGCTAGAAGGCTCTGATAGACGCCATATTCAGAGCCTGTTCAAACAATCATTGCCAGATGAGTTAAAGAGGCTGCTGGAAGCCATGGAGAGAACCGGGTACAAACTGGAGCAGGAGATTTTATTTCTTGAATAGTTGGGCCTTGGAGTCCGTGATTGTTTTGCGTGGGCAAGCGTGATCGCTTGCCCACCTTGCGTTTCAGGCTCCCATCATCCCCGCCTGCTCAATCATATCCCCTGCCACCCAATCCCAATCCCAATCCTGCTCCGCCATAAGTTCCGTCTGCTGATTGGGACCGAATTCGCGCGGCCGGGGAATGAAGGCGGTTTTGAAGCCGCAGCGGCGCGCGGCGGCCAGGTTGCCGTTGTGTGTAGCTGCCAGGCAGACGCGCTCCGTTGGCATAACGCCCCCGCTCACGCTTTCAGGTTCTGCTGCGCGAATTCCCAGTTGACCAGCTTGTCCAGCACCGCGTTGACGTAATCGGCGCGGCGGTTCTGGTAGTCCAGATAGTAGGCGTGCTCCCACACGTCCACATTCAAGAGCGGGGTCAGGCCGGCGGTGATGGGGGTGTCGGCATTGCCGGTTTTCACCACGCGCAGCTTGTCGCCATCCTGCACCAGCCAGGCCCAGCCGCTGCCAAACTGCGAGATGGCGGCGCCGGCCAGCTGCTGCTTACAGGCGTCCACGCTGCCGAACGACGCTTCGATCTTCTCGCGCAAGGCTTGCGGCGGCGTGCCGCCGCCCTGCGGCCGCATGCTGCGCCAGTAGAAAGTGTGGTTCCACAGCTGGGCGGCATTGTTGAAGATGGCGGCATCGCCGGCTTGTTTGGCCGCTCGGCTGATGATGTCTTCCAGCGACAGATCGGCGTAGTCGCGGCCGGCGATCAGCTTGTTCAGGTTATCCAGATAAGCCTTGTGATGTTTGCCGTAGTGGAAGCCCAAGGTGCGGGCGGAGATCACTGGCTCCAGCGCGTTGTCGGCATAGGGCAGCGGCGGCAGGACCTGTGCCGACGAGGCGCGGGCGCTGAGGGGGAGGGTGGGCAGCGCCAGCGCAGCCAGCGAGCCGGCGGCGGCCAGCAGGAAGCTGCGGCGGGACGAGGTGGTCGGGGTGCTGCGGTCTTGGCTGGACATGTTTCGCTCCTTTACCGTGGACATCGCTGAGAACCGCTAAGCAAACCGCTGATCTCCTGTGCTGTCTGCGGCGGCGCGACTTGGCTCACGGTCTGTTCGAGGGTTGGTTCGCGACTCTTAGAGTGGGACAATTTTACCGATTAATCCAGTACGTTGGCATGCAGGAGGGGCGTGAACAGAAAACCGCGCACAACCATTAACCCGTCATGGTTGAATTTCACCGGCTTTGCTCCACACTATCGCCATCATTCACCCCAGACGAGGAAGCAAGACATGGCAACCGTAACCCTGCGCGGCAATCCGGTGGAAGTGGCGGGCAAGCTGCCGGCCAAGGGCGAGCAAGCCCCGGCGCTGCAACTGACCGGCGGCGATCTGGCCGAAGTGACGCTGGCCACTTTTGCCGGCAAGCGCAAGATCCTCAACATCTTCCCGAGCGTGGATACCCCGACCTGCGCCACCTCCGTGCGCAAGTTCAATGAAAAAGCCGCCGCGCTGGCCGACACCGTGGTGTTGTGCGTGTCCGCCGACCTGCCGTTTGCGCAGAAGCGCTTCTGCGGCGCCGAGGGCATTGAAAACGTGGTGACGCTGTCCACCTTCCGCAACGGCGGCTTCGCCGAAGCGTATGGCGTCAAGCTGGCTTCCGGCCCGCTGGCCGGCCTGACCGCGCGCGCCGTGGTGGTGCTGGATGCCGACAACAAGGTGCTGCACAGCCAGCTGGTGGGCGAGATCGCCGACGAGCCGGACTACGCCGCCGCCCTGGCCGCGCTGTAATTCCTATTCCATTCCAGGGCCGATCATTCTGTCGGCTTCATCGCGCGTTTTAGGCGCTGACTGGAATGCAGGCAAGCAAAAAGCCGACCCATCCGGGTCGGCTTTGTTTTTGAGCGAAGGATAGGGTGGCTTAGCCGCGTTGGCCGGCCAGCTTGCCGGCGGACTCGCCGTCCTGCTGCATGGCTTCCACCATCGCCGGGTCGTGCTCATCGTGCAGGTAGCGGGTGTACCAGCCGCTGTTGACGCCCCAGTAGTAGAAGCCCAGCGAAGCCGCGGCCACCACGGCCATGTCGATGCCGTAAGGCAGGATGCCGATGCCGCCGAAGTCGGCGCTGCCTATCCAAGACAGCAAGGCCATCGCCGGCAGATACAGCACCATCCACAGCGCGCCTTTCAGCTCGCGGCCGAACTCCGGCCAACCGGCCTTGGCCTGGTACCAGAAGTACACCGGCAGGGCCGCCACGATCAGGAAGATGATGTGGCCGGTCAGCGGCCAGCGCGCCCAGTACAGCACCAGCGAGGCGCAGACGAAGGCGAACGGCGCGATCAGGCTCAGGCCAGCCAGGCGCAGCGGACGCGGCAGATCCGGCGCGCAGCGGCGCAACGCGGCCACGCTGATCGGGCCGGTCAGGTAGGAGATCACGGTGGCGACCGAGATCACTGCCGCCAGCGTGCCCCAGCCGCGGAAGAAGAACAGGAAGACGAAGGACACGGCCAGGTTGAACCACATCGCCGGACGCGGAATGCGGTACAGCGGGTGGATGCGGCCGAAGATCTCCGGCATGGTGCCGTTGCGCTGCATGCCGTAGATCATGCGCGAGGTGGTGGCCATATAGGTGGCGCCGGTGCCGCTGGGGCTGACGAAGGCGTCAAAGTACAGCGTCATCATCAGCCAGTTCAAACCCAGGGCCATGGCCAGCTGGGCGAACGGGGAGCTGAAATCCAGGCCTTTCCAGCCGTGGGCCAGATCGCTGGGCGACAGCGCGCCGAGGAAGGCGACCTGCAGCGCGACGTAGATCACCGCCGCCAGCAGGATGGAGCCGACCACGCCGAATGGCACGCTCTTGCCCGGATTGCGGGCCTCGCCGGCCAGATTGATCGGGCTTTGGAAGCCATTGAAGCTGAACACGATGCCGCTGGTGGCCACGGCGGTCATCACGCTGGCCCAGCCGAACGGCGCGAAGCCGCCCAGCGCCGGATTGTTCAGGTTTTCCGAATGGAAGCCGCTATAGATCAGCGCGGCCACCGTCAGCGCGGGCACGATCACCTTGAACACGGTGATGGCGCTGTTGGCCTTGGCGAACAGCTTGACGCCCCAGTAGTTGAGCATGAAATAGACCACCACCAGCACGGCGGAGAAGGACAGGCCGACGGTGCTCAGCTCGCCGTTGCTGTACAGATCGTGGGCCCAGGGATAGGGCCAGGTGCTCATGTATTGCACCGAGGCCTCGGCCTCGATCGGAATCACCGACACGATGGCGATCCAGTTGGCCCAGGCGGCGATGAAGCCGAGCAAGGAACCGTGGGAGTAGCGGGCATAGCGCACCATGCCGCCGGACTCCGGGAACATGGCGCCGAGTTCGGCATAGCTCAGGGCGATGGAAAGAATGATCACCATGCCGACGATCCAGGCGACGATGGCGGCTGGGCCGGCGATCTGCGCGGCGTGGGCGGCGCCGAACAGCCAGCCGGAGCCGATGATGGAGCCAAGACCGGTCAACATCAGCGCGATCGGGCCGATGTGGCGGGAGTGTTGGTGTTGCAAGGGCGAATCTCCTGTCAATTTCGTGGTGGAGGGCAACAGCCGTCCCTGGCTGGCGCGCGCGCGCCTTGCCGGAGGAGGGGTGTTGCCCACAGTGCCGGGTAGCCCGGTCTTCTGGAATGTCGCCTGCGCGGGGCAGGCAGTGCCTGGAAGGCAGGCGCGTCATCACGCTTGCCGAGTGAGGTGGGCGGGGATTGGCTGCGCCGCAGCCGAATACGGCTCGCCACCGGGGATGGCCGGCGGATTGTAACGCAGTGTGAATGCTCTATGCCAGCGTTTGCTTATATGTAATGCAATCTTTTTGTCACAATCGAGGGCTACACTCGCGGCTTCCTCTTGTGTATGCAGTGCCTGCCATGTCTTTGATTAAACGCCTGTGGCTGACCATTTCCTTCACGCTCGCCAGCCTGGCGCTGGTGATGGCGGTCACCGGGCAGCAGCTTTATTCCTTTACCCAGCATGTCGATCGCTATACCCGCCTGCAGCGGCTGAGCAGCAATCTGCAGCAGCTGAAGGCCGTTTCCCTGTCGTTTTCCCGCGCCGATCCCTTACTGCCGGAAACCGCTGTCCGCCTGAAGCAGGCGCAGCGCCAAGTGGGCATATTGCAGGATGAAATCCTGTCCAGCCTGCCGGATGCGGATCGCCAGGCTTTTGCCGGCGTATTGCGCGGCCATTGGCGGGAATATGTTCGCAACCTGGGCAGCGCCATCCGCATCGCCGAGACCGCGCCGCAGGACGCGCTGTCGATACCGGAGCAGGCGTATCTGAATGACCTGGTGCCGTTGGCCGCCGAGATCGATCGCCAGCTTGCCCGCCGCGACGGCGAACTGCTGCAGGAGAAGGCCGCGCTGGCGACCGCGCTGGCCTGGCTCGCGCCGTTGATCCTAGGGCCGCTGGCCTTGGCCAGCGCGCTGGTGGTGCTGATCCAGCTGACGCTGGCCCGCCGTTTGAAGCGCCACTTGTTGGCGATGGCGCGGGCGGCGGATGCGCTGAGCGAGGGCAATCTGGCGGTGCGTCTGCCGGACCAGGGCCAGGACGAGCTGGCGCACGCCGCTTCGCGCATCAACCGTTTTCTGGACCGGCTGGCCAGCCTGTTGGACGAGGTCAGGCTGCATGCCGGCAATAATCTGCGCGACAGCCAGCGCCTGCAGCTGTTGACGCGCAAGAGCGCCGACGCCAGCCAGCAGCAGACCGGCAAGAGCCGGCTGTGCAACGACGCGGCGGCCGAAATCGCCGATCACGCCGAACAGGTGGCGCAGCATATCGAGGCGGCGCTGGACAATTCGCGCAGCGCCGCCACGGCCACCGCCCAGGCCAGACGGCAGGGCGAGTGCAACGCCGACGCCATGCGGCAGCTGGCGGAACGCATAGACTACGCCACGCTGGAAATGCAGGAGCTGAGCCAGGCGGTGGGCGCCATTTCCCAAATCAGCTCGCTGATCCGCGACGTAGCGGATCAGACCAATCTGCTGGCGCTGAACGCGGCGATTGAAGCCGCCCGGGCCGGCGAGGCCGGCCGCGGCTTCGCCGTGGTGGCGGACGAGGTGCGCAAGCTGTCGGAAAGCACCGCCAACGCCACCGGCGCGATTTTCGGCAGCCTGCAGAAGATGGAGCGCGCCAAGGGCGCGCTGGGCGAGGCGATTGCCGCCGCCGGCAGCGCCAGCCGCGACAGCCAGGCATCGCAACAGGCGCTGGACGCCGCGTTGGGCCTGGTGGATGACGCGCTGGGCCGCCTGGGCGTGTTGATGGAAGACATCGGCACCGCGCGCGAGCTGCAGGCCCGCGCCGGCGGCACCATCCGTCAGCACGGTCACGAACTGGCCAGCCTGGCGCATGACATCGAAAGCCAAATGGAGGCGGCGGAACCGCTGATGCTGCAATTGGCGCAGTCGGCCGGCGGCCTGGGGCAGGCACTGGCCTGGTTCCGTCTGCCGAAGCAGGAACCGGCGGCGGCCCAGGCGGGCAAGCCGTTCCGCGCGCCGCTCCCGCGCGCGGCGTGAGTCTCAGCCGCGGCGCGGGAACGACACCGGCGCCGGTTTGCGCCGCACCACCACGGTGCGCGCCAGCTTGTCGTGCCAGCCTTGTTTGCGCGGATCGATCCCCACCCAGACGATTCCCAGGCAGAACGGGATGATAGCGACGAAATAGCCCAGATAGCGCAGCGCCGCCTGGCCCGGCGTCAGCGGGCCGCCGCTGTCGGCGTCCACCACCTTGGCGCCCAGCATCATCTTGCCGGGCGTGGCGCTCTTGTAGATCCAGAACAGGATGACGGCCGCGGCCGGCAGCAGGTAGTTGATCAGGAATTCGCCCAGGCTGCCCAGACCGGCCAGTTCGGTTAGGCTGGGCATCGCATCGGCCAGTTGCGGAGCCTCGCGCCGGGCCAGCAGCCACCATAGCGGCGCCGACACGATCAGCAGCAGCACGGTGTCCACCAGGCTGGCCAGCGTCCTGGCCCAGAAGCCGACGTACTCCAGTTCCTCATCGCGGTCGCTTGCCATCGCTCAGTCCTCCAGGTTGGCCTTGTGCTTGTCCGCCACGCGCAGGTAGTGCTCGGCGGAATACTTGAAGTAGGCCAATTCCTGTTCGGTCAGCGCGCGCGCCTGTTTGACCGGATTGCCCAGATAGAGATAGCCGGATTGCAGCCGCTTGCCCGGCGGCACCAGGCTGCCGGCGCCGATCAGCACCCGGTCTTCCACCACCGCCCGGTCCAGCACGATGCTGCCGATGCCGATCAGCACCTCGTCGCCTATGGTGCAGCCGTGCAGCGTCACGTGGTGGCCGATGGTGACGTGCTTGCCGATGATCAGCGGCGCGCCGTGCGGATCGGCGGCGGTCTTGTGGCTGACGTGCAGCATGGCGTGGTCCTGCACATTGCTGTTCTCGCCGATGTGGATATGGTTGACGTCGCCGCGGATCACCGCGCACGGCCAGACGGACGCGCCTTTTTCCAGCTTCACCTCGCCTATCACCACCGCGGCCGGGTCGATATAACAGCCGTCGGCGATGGCGGGACGGTGGCCGTCGTAGGGGCGGATATTGCTTTTCATCGTTTCGTCCTTATTTCTGCAATGATGCATTGTGCCGGGCACGCGCCGCGGCAGGCAAATTCCTTTATCATATCGGCCCCACAGAACAGGACGTTGAAGCCATGAGCCAGAATCCCCTCCTCGATTTTTCCGGTTTGCCGCGTTTTGAAGAAATCCGCCCCGAGCACATCGGCCCCGCCATCGATGTCCTGCTGGAAGAAGCGCGCGCCACCGTGGCCAGGCTGACGGCCGAAACCGGCGAGCCGAGCTGGGACAACTTCATTTCGCCGCTGACCGACGCCACCGAGCGTCTGTCGCGCGCCTGGGGCGTGGTGGGGCATTTGAACGCCGTGGTCAATACGCCGGAGCTGCGCGACGCTTACAACGCCAACATCCCGCGCATTTCGGAGTTCTGGACCGAGATGGGGCAGAACCTGAACCTGTTCGCCCGCTTCAAGGCGCTGGCCGCCAGCGCGGAGCATGCGTCCTATGGCGCGGCGCGCAAGAAGATCATCGAGAACGATCTGCGCGATTTCCGCCTGTCCGGCGCCGAACTGGAGGCCGCGGCCAAGGAGCGTTTCGCCGCGATCCAGATCCGCCTGGCCGAGCTGTCCGCCAAGTTCGAACAGAACGTGCTGGACGCGACCGACGATTTCAGCCTGATCATCCACGACAAGGCCGAGCTGGCCGGCGTGCCGGAGGATTCGCTGGAAATGTTCGCCGCCGCGGCAGAGGGCGACGGCAAGACCGGCTACAAGATCACTCTGCAGTTCCCGTTCTATTTCCCGGTGATGCAGTATGCCGACAACCGCGGCCTGCGCGAAAAGCTGTATCAGGCCTATGTGCAGCGCGCGTCGGAGTTCGGCCCGGCCGAGCGCGACAACGGCCCCATCATCCGCGAGAAACTGAAGCTGGCGCGCGAAGAGGCGCAGCTGTTGGGCTTCGCCAATTTCGCCGAGCTGTCGCTGTTCACCAAGATGGCGGAAAGCCCGGAGCAGGTGATCGCCTTCCTGCGCGACCTGGCGGCCAAGGCCAAGCCGTTTGCGGCGAAGGACCGCGAAGAGCTGGAAGCCTTCGCCAAGGCCGAGTTGGGCATCGCCGAGCTGCAGGCCTGGGACCTGGCCTACGCGGCGGAAAAGCTGCGCGTCGCCCGCTACGCGTTCTCCGAGCAGGAAGTGAAGCAGTACTTCCCCGAGGGCAAGGTGATCCAGGGTCTGTTCGGCGTGGTGGGCAAGCTGTTCGGCGTGGAAGTGCGCGAAAGCCGCGCCCCGGTATGGCATGCCGATGTGCGCTTCTACGACATCGTGAAGGATGGCGAGCTGCTGGGCAGTTTCTATTTCGACCTGTACGCCCGCGACGGCAAGCGTTCCGGGGCCTGGATGGACGACGCGCGCGGCCGCCGCAAGAACGGCGGCGCGCTGCAAACGCCGGTGGCCTACCTGACCTGCAACTTCACCCGACCGGTCGGCGACAAGCCGGCGCTGTTCACGCACGACGAAGTGATCACGCTGTTCCACGAGTTCGGCCACGGTCTGCACCACATGCTGACCCGCGTCGACGAGCTGGGCGTGTCCGGCATCAACGGCGTGGAATGGGACGCGGTGGAGCTGCCCAGCCAGTTCCTGGAAAACTTCGCCTGGGAATGGGACGTGCTGCAGGGTATGACCGCCCACGTCGATAGCGGCGAAGCGCTGCCGCGCGCCTTGTACGACAAGATGCTGGCCGCCAAGAACTTCCAGAGCGGCATGGCCACGGTGCGCCAGCTGGAGTTCGCCCTGTTCGACCTGACGCTGTACAGCAGCTTCGACGCCGACAACGGCGACTGGCTGGCCCTGCTGGACGAGGTGCGGCGCGAGGTGGCGGTGAACTTCCCGCCGGCTTACAACCGCTTCCCCAACAGCTTCGGCCATATCTTCGCCGGCGGCTACGCGGCGGGCTACTACAGCTACAAGTGGGCCGAGGTGCTGTCGGCCGACGCCTACGCCGCCTTCGAGGAAGTGGGCGGCGCCAATCCGGAAACCGGCAAGCGCTTCTGGAATGAGATCCTGGCCGTCGGCGGCAGCCGTCCGGCGCTGGAATCGTTCCGCGCCTTCCGCGGCCGCGACCCGCAAATCGATGCCTTGCTGCGCCATTCCGGCATGGTGGCGGAGTCCGCGTAAAAAAAGTTGGAATTGTTGGAACTCCCCCGGAACTGGCTTGCTCTAATCTCTTGCTCAGGGTTGTCTTCCGGAGCAGCAAGCGAGCCAGACGCGTATCAGGGGTAGTGATATAGTGTCTATTCCACGCCTCCGCACCAGCGGAGGCGTTTTTTTTGCCCAAGGCCCCTGCACAGCCGCGCGCGCGGCTGCTAAGGTGTCGGCCTTTAGCCTGTCATTTGGAGAGCCCGCCGATGCGTTTTGCCACCTGGAACGTCAACTCCCTGAAAGTTCGCCTGCCGCAGGTGCTGCAATGGCTGGCCGATACCGGCGTCGAAGTGCTGTGCCTGCAGGAATTGAAGATGGACCAGGACGCCTTCCCGCTGGCGGAGATCGAAGCCGCCGGCTATCGCGCGGTCTGGTTCGGCCAGAAGACCTACAACGGCGTGGCCATCCTCGCCAAAGCGCCGCTGGAGATGACGGACGTGGTGGCCGGCATCCCCGGTTACGACGACGAGCAGCGGCGCGTGATTACCGCCACCGTGGCCGGTGTGCGGGTGATCTGCGCCTATTTCGTCAACGGCGAGGCGGTGGACTCGCCCAAATACCCGTATAAGCTGGAGTGGCTGTCCAAGCTGGAGGGCCATGTCGCCGCCGAACTGGCCCGGCATCCCAACTTGCTGCTGCTGGGCGATTACAACATCGCGCCGGAAGACCGCGACGTCTACGATCCCGAGGGTTGGCATGAGCAAGTGCTGTGCAGCACGCCGGAGCGCGAGGCCTTCCGCCGCCTGATCGCCCTGGGCCTGTCGGACAGCTTCCGGCTGTTCAATCAGGAGGACAAACAGTACAGCTGGTGGGACTACCGCCAGATGATGTTCCGCCGCAACAAGGGCGTGCGCATCGACCACATCCTGGTCAGCGACGCCCTGAAAGTCCGCGCGCAGTCCTGCGAGATCGACAAGGCGCCGCGCAAGTGGGAGCGCCCGTCCGACCATACCCCGGTGGTGCTGACGCTGGCCGACTGATCCTGGCTGTCGAGCGTTGCCTGTACGGCCCGGCTTGCGCCGGGCCGTTTGTTTTGGCGCAAGCCCGCGGCGTTTAGCCTGGCTACGCCGGCGCGCATCGCCTATAGATAGCGATGACGTCCGCGGCAGGGCGTCGGCGAGGTCTGTAAATACAATGGAATATGCCTTCCGCGTGGTTGGGCCAAGGTTTGGCCTGGCTCAAGCCGCAAGGCCTGCGCGCTTGCTAAGCTGTTTCCATCACTCATAGCCGGTAACCCACCATGACCACACTACACACGCGTACCAGCACAGGCGATCCCTACTACCAGGACGTACCCGGCTATATGACCGAGGTGTACGACTGGGCTTATGTCAATCCGCGCAAGGCAAGGCTGCTTGACCACAAGCTGGTGGTGCGCACGCTGCTGTTCGGCAACGACCAACGGCTGATGCGGGCCTATCTCGATGAAATCCGTCCCGGCGAAAAAGTGTGGCAGGTGGCGCATGTCTACGGCGACCTGGTGCAGCGCGCCGCCGAGCGTGTCGGCGAGGAGGGCCGCTTCACATTGACCGACATCACGCCCATCCAGGTGGAACTGGCCGAAGGCAAGCTGGCCGCCAATGGCCAGGCCGCGGTGGTGCGGGCCGATGCCGCCCGCTATCAGCCGGAGCAGCAACAGGACCTGGTATGCAGCTTTTTCCTGCTGCACGAGGTGCCGGAAAACATGAAGTCCGCCATTGTCGACAATATGCTGGCCCAAGTGGCGCCTGGCGGCAGGGCGATGTTCGTCGATTACCACCGTCCCGCGCCGTGGCAGCCCATAGGCTGGCTGTTGAAGTGGGTCAATCGCGTGCTGGAGCCGTTTGCCGAGGCGCTATGGCGCAACGGCATCGACAGTTACGCGCGCGACGCGGATCGTTTTGCGTGGAGCAAGCGCACCGTGTTCGGCGGGGTGTACCAGATCGTGCTGGCGCGCCGCAAAGACTGACGCCGCGGCATGTACGTAGCGTTACACGGCCTTACATCCAACTAACAGACGGCAGGAGGGGGCAGGGCTAGGATACGTCTCAAGGAAACACCAAACACGGTGCCTGGCGGAGAGATTCCCTCCGCAACCGATCTGGAGATGAATCATGAAAAAGCTGACCCTTCTTGCCCTGTCCGCCGTTTTTGGCCTGAGTTCCGCCGCCGGCTTCGCCGCTGATGCCGCCCCGGCTTCCGCCCCGGCCGCCAAGGTGGCTCCGGCTGCCAAGAAAGCCGAAAAGAAAGCCCCGGCCAAGATCCACCACGCGAAGAAGGCTGAAAAAGTCACCGCTTCTGCTCAAAAAGCGCAAGCCGCCAAGGCTGACGCCTCGGCTCCGGCCAAGGCCGCGAAGAAAAAAGTCGGTGTGAAGAAGCACGCTTCCGCTCCGGCCGCCCAGAAGGCCCAGGCCGCCAAGGCTGACGCTTCCGCGCCGAAGGCCAAGAAGGCGCACAAGCACGCAGCCAAGAAGCACGAAGCTTCCGCTCAGAAGGCTCAAGCCGCCAAGGCTGACGCTTCGGCCCCGATGGCCAAGAAGAGCCACAAGCATCATGGCAAGAAGCACGTAGCCAAGAAGGATGCTTCCGCTGCTCAAAAGGCCCAGGCCGCCAAGGCTGACGCTTCCGCGCCGAAGGCCAAGAAGGCTCACAAGCACGCTGCCAAGAAGCACGAAGCTTCCGCTCAGAAGGCTCAAGCCGCCAAGGCCGACGCTTCTGCTCCGATGGCCAAGAAGACTCACAAGCACCATGGCAAGAAGCACGTAGCCAAGAAGGACGCCTCCGCCGCTCAAAAGGCTCAGGCCGCCAAGGCTGACGCTTCCGCGCCGAAGGCCAAGAAGGCTCACAAGCACGCTGCCAAGAAGCACGAAGCTTCCGCCCAGAAGGCTCAAGCCGCCAAGGCCGACGCTTCGGCTCCGATGGCCAAGAAGAGCCACAAGCACCACGGCAAGAAGCAACACAAGGCCGCCGCTTCGGCAGCCAAGTAATAAAACCAGATCGCATCTGGCTCGCACAAAAACTGGGGAGGCTTCGGCCTCCCTTTTGTTTTGCGCGGCGTCTGGATGCGGCAAGCGGCCCGTTCAGGCCGGCATAAAGAAACAGCCCCGCGGCGCAAGCCTGCGGGGCTGTTTGCATTCCGCGCGGGGCGGATGATTACTTCTCGACGAAGGCGCGCTCGATCGCGTAATCGGCGGGATCGCCCATGCGCGGCGATTCCTTGAAACCCATGCCGTTCAGGATTTCGCACAGGTCATGCAGCATGCTCGGGCTGCCGCAGATCAGCACGCGGTCGTGTTCCGGATTCAGCTGAGGCAGGCCGATGTCGGCGCACAGCTTGCCGTTGGTGATCAGGTCGGTCAGGCGGCCCTGATTGCGGAACGGCTCGCGGGTGACGGTCGGGTAGTAGATCAGCTTTTCCTTGACCATATCGCCGAAGAACTCGTTTTCCGGCAGTTCCTTGGTGATGTAGTCGTGGTAGCCCAGTTCGCTGACCCAGCGCACGCCGTGGGTCAGGATCACTTTGTCGTAACGCTCGTACACGTCCGGGTCCTTGATGATGGACATGAACGGGGCGAGGCCGGTGCCGGTGGACAGCAGATACAGGTTCTTGCCCGGCAGCAGGTTGTCCTGCACCAGGGTGCCGGTGGGCTTCTTGCTGATCAGCACGGTATCGCCAACTTGCAGGTGCTGTAGTTTGGAAGTCAGAGGACCATCCTGCACCTTGATGCTGTAGAACTCCAGGTGCTCCTCGTAGTTGGAGCTGACGATGGAGTAGGCGCGCATCAGCGGCTTGCCGTTGACTTCCAGGCCTATCATCACGAACTGGCCATTGATGAAGCGCAAACCCGCGTCGCGGGTGCAGGTGAAGCTGAACAGCGTGTCGTTCCAGTGGTGGACGGACAGGACTTTTTCAGCGGTCAGATTGGGAGAAGACATATGTCGCGCAGCTCACTCAATAAAGATCGGAATCATGTTGCGTTGCAAGGATTTTAACCCGTTTGCCGTTCCCCTGCTCAGTTCCTGCGGCTTCGGGCGTTGTATGGCGGCGCGAGACGTGCTCACGCGGGCCGGTTGTGCTTGGGATGACGCCAAGGCGGCTGCCGAGACGCGATCGTGATGGCATCGCTCTGCCAGACGGCAGGACGCGACTGTCGCATGGTACCGGACGGACTGGCCATGGTGGAAGATCGTTTGCTGATTTTTTTAGCACTAACCGTTATTTTGATCAGTGTCATTGTAATGAATTTTTCATAAAGACAGAGGGCGTCCCGGTGTTGGGACGCCCTCCGGATGACGACGGGGACGAAACATCGATTTCGCGCTCGGCTTAAAACTTGAGGTTCCGGGCGCGAACCCTACTAGAGTCACTACGGCATGCGCTTTACGCGCGCGCCGCCTGGAAGGAAACTTGCAGATTGCCGGTGCTGTTGCGCTTTTCGATACTCTACTGCCGGCACATCCTGCGCCCTGTCACGGGTGCGAATACGGGAAAAGGCTTCCCGCGGGGATCATCTCTGTTGTCCGTCTTCAGCTGTGGTATCTCTACGTCATGTATGGCCGGCCGGCGGCCTCTGGATCATACCGTGCATCCGTCTTGGACGCTGTTTGGGGCACTGCAGGCACCTTACGGTGCTGACTGGCGCTATGGGTTCGGGCGCAGTCGCAATGCCGAATCGAGAGTAAGGTTGCCGGTGGTCAACGTCTGACTCATCCTATCTCCTCCCTATTGCTGCGACTTTATCAATATAGTGCTTACAGATTGTGAAGCAAGTATTTCTTATGGAAAGCGTCAATCCAGCGCCGGGCTGACCGTGGCGGCGGTGACCGGGTTGGGCCGCAGATGCGATTCGAACTGGCGGCTGGCCGCCTGCCAGGAATAGCCTTCGGCGACGCGGCGCACATGCTCGCGGTCAATCTCCAGCGCCTGCAGGCAGGCCGCGCGCAAATCCCAATCCAGCACGCCGGCGCCGGAGTCGCCGACCACATCCAGCGGGCCGGCCACCGGGAAGGCGGCCACCGGCGTCCCGCAGGCCATCGCCTCCAGCAGCACCAGGCCGAAGGTGTCGGTCAGGCTGGGAAACACGAATACGTCGGCGGCGCGGTAGAAGCGCGCCAGCTCGTTCTGCGGAAAGACGCCGGCAAAGTGCACGTCCGGGTACTGCTGCTTCAGCCTGGGCAGCAACGGGCCATCGCCGACCACCCATTTGCAGCCGGGCAGGTCCAGTTTGAGGAAGGCCTCGATATTCTTTTCCACCGCCACCCGGCCAATGTAGACGAAGCGCGGCGGGATGGATTCATCCAGCCGCTGGCGCTCGCCCGGGCTGAACATCTCGGTGTCGACGCCGCGGCTCCACAGCTTGACGTTGTCAAAGCCGCGCGCTTCCAGATCGTTGGCGATGGAGCGGGTGGGCACCATCACCGCTTGCGAGGCGCCGTGGAAGCGCCGCATCCAGGCATAGCTGATCGGCAGCGGCAGGCGGCAGCGCGCGTGGATGTACTCCGGGAACCGGGTGTGGTAGGCGGTGGTGAAGGCCAGGCCTTCGCGCAGGCAGAAGCGGCGGGCGGCCAGGCCCAGCGGCCCTTCGGTGGCGATGTGTATGGCGTCGGGGGCGAAGCCGGCGATGCGATGCGCCACCTGGCGGTAGGGCAGCAGCGACAAGCGGATGTCCGGGTAAGTGGGGCAGGGCAGGGTGCGGAACTCCAGCGGCGTGATCATATTGATCTGATGGCCGAAACCGTCCAGCTCGCGCACGGTTTCGGTCAGCGAGCGGACTACGCCGTTGACCTGCGGCTTCCAGGCGTCGGTGATGATCATGATGCGCATGAGGATTCCTCCGTGGCGATGGTGGGCGGGGCGATGTCTTCCTGCGCGGCCGTTTTAGACGAGGCCAACGCGGTCCAGTGCAACACTTGCAGAGTGCCGTCCGGATGTTCAACCAGCGCCGACAGGCTTTCCACCCAGTCGCCGCAGTTGCCGTACAGGATGCCGTCTATCATCCGCACCTCCGGCTTGTGAATGTGGCCGCACACCACGCCATCGAAGCCGCGCCGCCTGGCCTCGCCGGCGACAATGCTTTCGAACTGGCTGATGAAGTTGACCGCGTTTTTCACCTTGTGCTTCAGGTACTGCGACAGCGACCAATACGGCAGGCCCAGCCGGGTGCGCACCCAGTTGAAGCCGCGGTTCAGCTCCAGGATCAGCGTGTAGAGGTTGTCGCCCAGATAGGCCAGCCATTTGGCGTACTGGATCACGCCGTCGAATTCGTCGCCATGCAGCACCAGCAGCCGCCGGCCGTCGGCGGTGATGTGCTCGGCCTCATGGCGGATGGCGATGCCGCCGAAGTCCAGCCCGCAGTATTGGCGCGCGGCCTCGTCGTGGTTGCCGGGGACGTAGATCACCTGGCAGCCCTTGCGCGCCTTGCGCAGCAGCTTTTGCACCACGTCGTTGTGGCTTTGCTTCCAGTACCAGGATTTTTTCAGTTGCCAACCATCCACGATGTCGCCGACCAGATACAGATAGTCGGATTCGTGTTCGCGCAGGAAGTCGAGTAGGTGGTCCGCCCGGCAGCCCGCGGTGCCGAGATGGACATCGGAAATCCAGATGCTGCGCAGGCGGCGGGGGGCGTCGGAAGCGGGGTCTGGCTGCATGGCAAGTCCGTGGGCCTAGGTGATAATCCATGCTGCAATGATGAAGTGACAGGCAAATGAGACTTTGTTGACAAGCATGTGAAGCGCCGGGATGGCGGCGGCGTATCCTTGGTTTGCCCGGCGCGCCGCGCGCCGTCGGCAAGGTTGTTGGCCGCGTTTAAGCATCATTTAAGCTAGTGGTGCGATAAGTAAGGCGATACGGGGAGGAGCGATGCGGATACTGCTGGTGGAGGACGACGGCCAGATTGGGGACGGCTTGCGCATGGGCTTGCGGCAGCTCGGCTTTGTGGTGGATTGGCTGCAGGATGGCTTGCAGGCGCGCGATGCGCTGTCCGCCGCGCCATACGATGCCGCTGTGCTGGACCTGGGTTTGCCCGGCCTGGACGGCATGGCCATTCTGGCCGCGTGGCGGCACCAGGGCAGCGATCTGCCGGTGCTGGTGCTGACTGCGCGCGATGCGCTGGTGGACCGTGTCGGGGGGCTGGACGCCGGCGCCGACGACTATCTGGCCAAGCCCTTCGCTTTGGCCGAAGTGGCGGCCAGGCTGCGCGCCCTGCATAGACGGCGCCAAGGCATGAGCCAGCCGCTGTTGAGCCATGGCCGGCTCACGCTGGACCCGGTCGGCCGCGTGGCGACGCTGGACGGCGCGCCGCTGGAGCTGACGGCACGGGAATTGGCCTTGCTGGAGTTGCTGCTTTGCAACAGAGGGCGCGTGCTGCCGCGCGAGCGGATAGAGGAAAAGTTGTACGGCTGGGGGCAGGAGCTGGAAAGCAATGCGCTGGAAGTGCATGTCCATCACCTGCGCAAGAAGCTCGGCGCCGGCTTCATCCGCACGCTGCGCGGCATCGGTTATACGCTGGGAGAGCCGGCGTGAGGCGGCCGCTCAGCCTGCAGGCCAGGCTATTGCTGGTGCTGCTGCTGATCGTGCCGGCCACCTGGCTGGCGGCGTCGGCCGCCGCGGTCTGGCTGGCGCAGCGCGAGGTCGATGAATTGTTCGATACCCAGATGGCGCAGTTCGCCCGCCAATTGCTGGCCATCGATGTGCATGATGCGGTGCCGGACGACACGCCCAAGCTGAAGCACTTGCTGCATGGCGCCGACGCGGGGCGGATGGACAATGGCGATCTGGGTTTGGCGGTATGGGACCGCCAGGGCAACCGGCTGTTGTGCGACGGCCGCGGCCGCCGCTTCGATTATCAGCCCAGCCGGCGCGGCTTCTACGACGAGCCCGGCAAGGACCGGCATCATGACTGGCGGATGTTGTATCTGCTGTCCGCCGATGGAACCCGGCAGGTCGCGGTGGGCCAGAAGCTCGGCCTGCGGCAGGAAATGGTGTGGAGCGTGGTCACGGCGCAGTTGCTGCCATGGCTGATCGGCCTGCCCTTGATGCTGCTGGCCATCCTGTTCGCGCTGCGGCGCGAGCTGGCGCCCTTGCGCAAGCTGGCCGCCGTCATCGCCGCGCGCGCGCCGGACGACAACAGCCCGGTCAGCGCCGACGTGCCGCAGGAAGTGCAGCCCTTGCTGCGTTCGCTGAACGCGCTGTTTGGCCGCATGGGGCAGATGCTGGAGCACGAGCGGCGATTCACCGCCGATGCCGCGCATGAGCTGCGCACGCCGCTGGCGGCGCTGCGTGTCCAGGCGGAAGTGCTGGAATTGATGCCGGACGATGCCGGCCGCCGCCATGCCCTGGCGCAGCTGCAGCTGGGCATTGCGCGCGCCGGCCGTTTGGTGGAGCAGCTGCTGGCCCTGTCGCGGCTCGACCCGCTGCAACAGCCGCAGCAGCGGGCGCGGCTGGACTGGCAGCGCTTGATCGAGCATATGCTGGCGGAGCTGTCGCCGCTGGCCGAGCAGGTGGAGTGGCAGCTGGACTGGCGTTGCGCGCCGGAGGCGGCGCTGCCGCTGTTTGGCGACGAGGCCTTGCTGGGGCTGATGTTGCGCAATCTGCTGGAAAACGCCTGCCGTTATGGGCCGGCCGATGGCGTGGTGACGGTGAGGTTGGAGCAGGACGCGGTCAGCGTGCTGGATCAGGGGCCGGGCATCCCGCCGCAGTGGCTTGCGCGGGTGCGCGAGCGATTCTTCCGCCCGCCGGGCCAGCAGCAGGCCGGCAGCGGGCTGGGCCTGTCCATTGTCGAACGCATCGCCGAGCTGCACGGCCTGCGGCTGGTGTTGCGCAACCGGCCCGAGGGCGGCCTGGAGGCGAGGCTGGAGCGGACGGCGTGACTGCGACAATCTGCCGCAGGCCGCCGGCAGGATGCTGGTTTATGCTGTGAATATCCCGGCGCGACAGGCACCGGGCAGACAAAGGTTGCAAGCCCGCTTTGACCGGCGGGCTTCTTTTTTTGTCAGCGAGTCAGCCCGCTCGCTTGGCGTAGGCGGCCGGGTCCATGTCCCGCACCTCGCAGCTGATGGCGGCGACCTCCGGCAGCACGGCGCTGGCGGCGCGCACCAGCGCATCGGCCAGCCGACCCTTCTGTTCGTCGTTGCGGCCTTCAAGAATCAGGCAGGAGAGATGGACAAAGTCCGCCTTGGCGCCGCCGACCAGAGAGTGCGGCGATGCTAGGGGCTGTTGACGTTTGGTGAGTGGATCGCGTTTGAGCCGATTTGGGCCGGAAGCAAGGCGCACAGTCCGCCGCATAGTCATTCTATGCAAGGGCTGGGCAACGTGACTTCCGGCCCAAAGCGGCCAAACCCGCAGGGCCGGGCGCCTTTCGCGCCGACTCTTCGTTATTCCGCGCTGGCAGAGAATGACTATGCGGCGCGCGAAACGCCTCGATTCGGCGCAAAACGCATCCCGGCGCGACCGCTCACCAAACGTCAACAGCCCCTAGCAGCCGGGTCTTGATGTCGGCGGTCTGGAACAGCCCGCTACGGTTGGCCGCGTCATGGACAGCCTGGACCAGCTGTTCGACGGCGGGATGGCGGGCCAGGTCGGCTGAGCATTCGATGACGCAATGGGGCATCTTGAGTATTCCGTGAAGTTGATCAGTCGGCGTTCACGCCGAAGCGCATGCGCCAGAACAGCGCGTTGCACACGCCGCCGGCCATCGCGCCCAGATAGATGGTCATCCAGTCGTTATACAGCAGCGGCTCCGCCACCCTGGCGTACAGCAGCGTGATCACGCTGCCGCTGAAGGCGCCCGGCATGAAGGCGACCAGCAGCAGCAGCCAGGCTGGCCACTGCCGCTGCCAGCGCGCCACCGGTCCGGCCAGGATGATGCGCAACAGGCACAGCAGCAGGCCGAAGATCAGCGCCGGCACCGCGCCCATCAGGTAGGCCATCATCGGCACCACGCCGCTGGCCAAGAGCGCCACCAGCGGCCCGAGCAGGATGAACAGCGTCAGGCCGCAGGCCAGGATTTTCAGATAGGGAGTCTTCATCCGCTTTCGACACAGGGCTAAAGGCAGACAGCGTAGCAGACTGGCCGGCCGGCGACGAGTGTGGCCATCATCGGCGCGCGGCGAACGGGTCGGCCAGGCGGGGATCGCGGATCAGCGTGTCGTCGGTCAGGGTTTTCAGGAAGGCGACGATGTCGGCCTGCTCCGCCGCGCTCAGCCGGATGCGGTCGATGGCGGCGTCTTTCCACGGGTTGCGCCGGCCGTCGCCGCTTTTCGCGTCGCGGCGGCCATGCTCGGCGTGGATGCGCACCGCCTCTTCCAGCGTCGCCACGCTGCCGTCGTGCATATACGGCGCGGTGAGGGCGACATTGCGCAGGCTGGAGCTGCGGAAGCGGCCCATGTCGGCGGGCTGGCCGCTCAGCTCCAGCGCGCCGCGGTTGGGAAACGGGTAGCCGCCTTTGCCATCCGTGTTGTAGAGGCCGATGTTGTGGAAGGGCAGGCCGTCGCTATGGCCTGCCATCTGGTCGTCGAAATCCGGGCTGCCATGGCAGCGTAGGCACTGGGCTTGTTCCGAGCGGAACAGTTTCAGGCCGCGCAGCTCGGCGGCGGACAGCACGGCCCGGCCGGCCTGGTAACGGTCGTAGCGCGAGTCGAACGAGACGATGCCGCGTTCGAACGTGGCGATGGCCTTGACGATATTGGCCAGCGACAGCGGCTGCCCCTCTGTCGGGAAGACGCGGGCGAATTCCCGCTGGTACACGGGATCGGCGCGGAGCCTGGCCAGCACCGTCGGCATATTGCCGTCGTTGATGCCCATTTCCACCGGATCGGTGCGGAACAGCGGCCCATCCATCTGCCGCTCCAGCGTGGTCAGCGAATAATTGGCCCAGGTATAGCTTTTGCGCCAGGCGACGTTGGCCAGCGGCTGGGCATTGCGCAGCGTGCGCTCGCCGGTACTGCCCAGCGACCGCGCCACGCTGTCGCTGAAGGCCTTGTCCTGCGGATGGCAGCTGGCGCAGCTGATGCTGCCGTTGCCGGACAGCCGCTTGTCGTAGAACAGGCGGCGGCCGAGTTCGAACTTGGCCTGGCTCATCGGATTGTCGGCCGGCACCGGCGGCGGAGCCACGCCGTCCGGCAGCTGCCAATGCCAGTCTCCGACCGGGGCCGGCGGCGGACTTTCCCGCCCGCATGCAGTCAGCAGCCCGGCCAGCGCCAGCGCGGCGAGCGGCCTCATGAGGCGATCTTCTCCAGCCGGAACACGCGGGAATGGCGGCCATCGTCCAGCGGCTGGCCGCCGTCGTTGGTGCCCGGCTGGCTTTCGTTCAGCCGCAGGCCCAGGCGGTCGAAGATGGGTTGGCATTCGGCGTCGGTGACATTGGATTTGCAGCCGAAATCGGCGCTGTCGTCGCGGGTGATGTCGTTGCCGGCGAACAGCGCTTGCACATCCAGCACCACGCGGTCCGATTTCGGATCGAAGCGGTCGAACATCACCTTGACGCGATTGGGCTTGCCGCAGCGGTAGCCGCCGGCGATGTTGCGGTCCGGCTTGCAATCGGTGGAGCCGAGGTGGAAAGACCACTTCGGATCGCCGCTGCCGTCCTGGCGCTTGACGCCGCCGTCCGGCGCTAGGTCTACCCGCATGAAGCGATGGCCGGATTGCCATTCCCACATCAGCCAGTACACGCCGAGTATCGGGTGCGGCGGGCTGTGCGCCGGCTGATGGTTCAAGCCCACTTCCTTGCCCTGGGCGTTCTTGGCGGAGATCGGCACGCCCACTTTGAAGCTCAGGCCGGTGTAGTTGCCGGCCGGGGCCGTGCCAACCACGTCGCTGTTGCTGCCGTCCAGCGGCTGGTTGTCGTCCACATTCGGCTGCTTGCAGCTGCCGCCGGCAAAGTCCAGCAGGGCCAGGTTCAGGAACTGCCATTTATTGGCCTGGTCCAGCTGCAGCGGCACTTCCTGGCCTTGGTCCGTGATCAGCGCCACATCGTGCACATACATCATGCCTTCGGTCAGTTGGGCATTGGCATGGCTGCTTCCGATATTGCTCAGCTTGCTGCCGCACGTCGCCGGCTGATTGCCGGACTTCAGCGCGAAATGGACGGTGGTGGCGCCGCCGCCATATCCTTCATTTTGCGTCGGCGCGGGGCTTTCGCTGCTTGATACGCCGCCGCCCAGGCAGCCGGCCAGGCCCAGGCATAGCCCGGGGACGAGAATCCAGCTCTTGTTCATCACTGCTCTCCATTTATCGTTATGTGTTCCGGCCGCCAGCCCCCGGCCGGAGGGGAGGGGCTTACCAGTGCGCCTGCAGCTTCATCCACAGCGTGCGGCCAGGCTCATTGACGCGCAGGGTGCGGTCATAGCCGATGACGTCGGCGCCGCCTTTGCTGACGTGCTCGGCGTAGGCGCGGTTGAACAGGTTGTCGATGCCGGCGGTCAGCTTGATGGCCTTGCTGACGCGCCAGCCGCCGTTCAGCGACAGCGTGGCGAAGCCTGGCGTCGGGCCGATGTCCTGGCCGGCGATATTGCCCTGGCCGATGGCGTAGCGGTCCTGGCCCGCGGCCACGCGCCATACGGCGGCCCCGGCCCAGGTCTGGTTGTCCCAAGCCAGGCTGACGGTGGCGGTCAGCGGCGGCGTCTGCGCCAGCGGCTTGTCGTCGGTGGCGTTGGCGGCCCAGCTGTAGGCGGCGCTGCCGGACAGCTGCCACTGCGGCGCGAACTGCCAGGCGGCGTCGGCTTCGAAGCCGTAGCGGTAAGCCTGGATATTGCGGGTCTGCTGGCTGGCCTTGGTGTCGATCAGCAGGAAGTCGTCGATGCGGCTCAGGTAGGCCGACAGCGAACCCTTGACCCGCTCGCCCTGGTACAGCGTGCCCACGTCCAGCTGGGTATTGCGTTCCGGCTGCAGCACGGTGCGGTTGGTGCTGACCTTGGCGCGTTCCCAGTAATCGGGCGCGCGTTCGGCGATGCCGACGCCGGCATACGGGGTCCAGCTACCCAGTTTGTATTCGTAACGGGCGAAGCCGCTATAGAGGCGGTAATCCTGCAGCTGCTCGCCTTGGGTCGCCGTAGCGTCGTAATAAGCGCGAGCCCGGTCGTGGCGCCAGCCGGCGATGGCTTTGCCGCCGCCCAAGGGCTTGCTGCCTTCCACATAGATGCCGGCGCGCCTCAGATGCTGGTCGGGAGTCCGCGGCAGACTGGCGTAGTCCCGCCCGCCAAAGCGGCTGGTGTGGCGGTCGTTCTGCCAGTCGGCGCCGGCGGTCAGCTCGATATCTGCCCAGGCCAGGTCGGCCTCCAGCTTGGCGGCGTCGGTTGTGCGGTCCGGATTGCTGGCGCTGGCCGGCTTGCCGGGGGAGAGCGGCCGCAGCGAGTAATTGTCCATCACATGGTCGGCGTAGCTGTGATTGGCGGCCAGCCTCACCGCGTCCAGCCACGGCGCGATATTGCGTTGTTCCGCCTTGACGCCCCAGGCGCTGCGGTCGAACTGGCTGCCATCCATCATTCGGTCGGCATAGGCGGCGTGGCCGCGGCCGAAGTCGCCGGACAGCTCGATCGTGGTGTCGCGCGTGGGCGTGAGGCCGGCGATGAGGCTCTGGCTGTCGCGCTGGTAGGCCGAGTGCACTTTCTGGCCGTTGCCGTCGCGGTAATCGCTGGCCTCGTTGTGGGCGTCGATCAGGCGCAGATAGCCTAGCGCGCCGCCCAGCGTCAGGTCGGCGTAGGCGTCCTGGCGGTTAGCGCTGCCGGCGAGCAGGCTGCCGTCGAAGCGCAGGCCCGGCTCGTCGAAGGGCTTGGTTTTGCGCTCGAAGCTGACCGCGCCGCTGATCAAGCCGCCGCCGTATTTGACCGACTGTGGACCCTTGATCACCACCAGCTTGTCGTAGGCGTCGGGGAACAGGTAGGCGGTGGGCGGGTCCATCCTGCCCGGACAGCCGCCGTAGACGAAGCCGCCATTGGCCAGGATGTTCAGCCGCGAGCCGCCCAGGCCGCGCAGCAGCGGGTCGCCGGAGCTGCCGCCTTTGCGCACCACGTCGAAGCCGGGAATGGTTTTCAGGAGGTCGGCGCCGTCGCCGGCCGGCACCGGCTGGCGCGGCGCGCGCGGGTCGGTTTCCACCCGCAATGGCTGTTCGGTTTTGACGGCGGTGACGACGATGGTGTCGGCGTGGAAGACAGGCAGATCGGCGGCAAAGGCGTGGCCAACCGCCAGCGCCAAGGGCACGGGAAGCAGGATTTTATTGAGCATCACGGGAGCCAAACGGTTTTTGAATTTTGCGGCGATGCTATTTGAAACCGTTCCCGCCCGGAATGCGGCATATTGTCGCAGCGCGCCGCGCCAGCCGCATGGTGTAAAGTGGCGGCATGAAATGGAATGCGATATGGGAGCCGGAGCAGGCCATCGATCCGCGGCAAACCAGCCGCCGGGTCTGCCGCCTGCGCTGGATGATGCTGTCGCTCGCCTCCGGGCTGACGGCCTGCTGCGCGCTGCTGGACGTAGCCTTGCCGTGGCTGCTGATCATGCAGGCGCTGGCGACGCTGGCGCTGGTCAATCTGGCGCTGCCGCGGCTGCCGGATTGGGAGGTGTCGGCCGAGCAGGCGCTGCGGCTGGGCCTGTTGGCCGACGTGCTGGTGCTGACCGAGCTGTTGGCTTTCAGCGGCGGCGCAGCCAATCCCTTGGCCTCGCTGTATCTGCCGCCGGTGTTGTTCGCCGCGCTGCTGTCGCCGGGCTGGTTCGCCTGGTTGCTGGCCATCCTCAGCGTGGCCGCCTACGGCTTGCTGTTCCAGTGGCATCTGGACTGGCCGCTGAACGGCGGCAACGCCGCCTATGCTTTCAATCTGCACCTGGCCGGGATGTGGATTTCCTTCGCGCTGTCCGCGCTGTTGATCGCCGGTTTCGTGTCCTGGCTGGCCCGCCAGCTGCGGCATCAGGGCGATGCGCTGGCGCAGGCGCGGGAAACGCAGCTGCGCGATGAGCAATTGCTGGCGGTGGGCATGCAGGCGGCCGGCGCCGCCCATTCCTTGTCCACGCCGCTGAATACGCTGACGCTGCTGGTGGACGAACTGATCAGCGAACGCGCCGGCGACGCCGCGCTGTCGCAGGATCTGCAGCTGATGCGGGCGCAACTGGCCAGCTGCCGCGGTACGCTGTCCCGGCTCAAGCATGGTTCCGAACCCAGCCCGGGACGGCAGCCGCTGTTCGCCGCGCTGGCGGAGCGGCTGGATGGCTGGCGCAGCCTGCGGCCGGACGTCAAGCTGGATTGGCAGGCGCCGGATGGCGACGATCCGCGGGTGGCGCTGGATGCCGCGTTCTGGCCGGCGCTGTTCAATCTGGTCAATAACGCGGCGGAGGCCGGCGGCGGCGAGGTGACGGTGGCGGCGCAGCTGCGCCAGGGCTGCCTGCTGCTGGACATCATCAACCGCCAGGGCTGTCTGAGCGAGGCGCAATTGGCGCGCGCCGGCCTGGCGCCGCTGGAGTCGGCCAAGCCTGCCGGGCTGGGGCTGGGCATGATGCTCAGCCACGCCACCTTGGCGCGTCTGGGCGGCACGTTGAGCCTGGACAATCGCGCCGAGGGGGGCGTGCACGCGCGCATCACGCTGCCTTTGGCGCTGGAGGAAAAAACGTGAGCGATTTTCTGTTGATCGATGATGACGAAGCCTTCGCCATGGTGCTGATGCGCTCGCTGAGCCGGCGCGGTTACGCGGCGGTATGGGCGCGCGACGCGGCGCAGGCGCTGGCGCGGGCGGCCCAGCGGCCGGCCCGCATCCTGCTGGACCTGAATCTGGATGGCGACAGCGGCCTCAGGCTGCTGCCGGCGCTGCGCGAGGCCAGCCCGGACAGCGCCATCGTGGTGCTGACCGGCTACGCCAGCATCGCCACCGCCGTCGAAGCCACCAAGCTGGGCGCGGTGCAGTACCTGGGCAAGCCGGCCGGCGTGGACGAGATTCTGGCGGCCTTCGCGCAGCAGGCGGCCAATCCGGAGCTGCCGGTGTCGCCGCAGCCGATGTCGCTGCGGCGCGTTACCTGGGAGCATTTGCAGCGCGTGCTGGCCGAGCACGACGGCAATATCTCCGCCACCGCGCGCGCGCTGAACATGCATCGCCGCACCCTGCAGCGCATGCTGGCCAAGAAACCGGTCAAAAACTGAACCAAGGATCATGACGATTATATAAATCGGACGATGGCGGGCCATCAGAAAATATGATTGGAGTGAAAGCTCCAGCGCGGCGTAACGTGCGGATTCCATACTGATAAAGGGGAGATGCAAGATGCTGCGTGGACAGATGATGGACCTGCCGTTGCTGATTTCCGACCTGCTGACGCACGCCGAGCGTTTTCATGGCGACACTGAAATCGTGTCGCGCACGGTGGAAGGGCCAATCCACCGCTACACCTACCGCGACGCCGCCCGCCGCGCCCGCCAGCTGGCCAATGCGCTGCCCTCGCTGGGCGTTACGCCGGGCGACCGCATCGGCACGCTGGCCTGGAACGGCTACCGCCATTTCGAGATCTATTTCGCCGTTTCCGGCAGCGGCGCCGTTTGCCACACCGTCAATCCGCGGCTGTTCCCGGAGCAGATCGCCTGGATCATCAACCACGCGGAAGACAAGGTGCTGATGTTCGACCTCAGTTTCCTGCCGCTGGTGAAGCAACTGGCCGACCAGTTGAAGAGCGTCGAGCATTTCGTGCTGCTGGCCAGCCATGCCGACCTGCCGGCGGACAGCGGCATTCCCGATCTGATCAGCTATGAAGACCTGGTGAACAGCCATAGCGACGTCTACGCCTGGCCGCGCCTGGACGAGAACGCCGCCTCCAGCCTGTGCTACACCTCCGGCACCACCGGCAACCCCAAGGGCGTGCTGTATTCGCACCGCTCCACCGTGCTGCATGCCTACGGCAGCGCGCTGCCGGACAGTTTCGACATCTCGGCGCGTTCGGTGGTGATGCCGGTGGTGCCGATGTTCCACGCCAACGCCTGGGGCCTGCCCTACAGCTGCGCCATGAACGGCAGCAAGCTGGTGCTGCCGGGGTCAAAGCTGGACGGCGCCAGCCTGCAGCAACTGATCGCCGGGGAGGGCGTGACCACCACCGTCGGCGTGCCCACGGTCTGGCTGCAGCTGTTGCAATATTGCCAGCGCGAAAACCTGTCGCTGGCGCCGCTGAAGCGGGTGATCGCCGGTGGCTCCGCCGTGCCGGAGAGCATGATCGAGCAGCTGGCCGAGCGCGGCATAGAGATGCGCCAGCTATGGGGCATGACCGAGCTGTCGCCCTGCGGCACCACCGGCACGCCCAAGCTGAAACACGAGGGCCTGGCCGGGCCGGAATGGAACGCGCTGCTGACCAAGCAGGGGCGGCCGGTGTACGGCGTGAACATCCGCATCGTCGACGACGCCGGCCTGCCGCTGCCGCATGACGGGGTGTCGTTCGGCAACCTGCAGGTGCGCGGCCCCTGGGTGCTGTCGCAGTATTTCAAGCGCGAACTCGACGCCAACCATAGCGCAGATGGCTGGTTCCATACCGGCGACGTGGTGACGATAGACCCGGATGGCTTCATGCGCATCACCGACCGTACCAAGGATGTGATCAAGTCCGGCGGCGAATGGATCAGCTCCATCGATCTGGAAAACATCCTGGTCGGCCATCCTGCGGTGGCGGAGGCGGCGGCCATCGCCGTGGCGCATCCGAAATGGGACGAGCGCCCGTTGATGGTGGTGACGCTGAAGCCGGGCGCGCGCGTCACGCGAGACGAGCTGCTGGCCTACTTCGACGGCAAGATCGCCAAGTGGTGGACGCCCAATGACGTAGTCTTTGTGGACGAGTTGCCGCACACCGCCACCGGCAAGCTGCTGAAGATGAAGCTGCGCGAGCAGTTCCGCGACCATCAGTGGCCGGAAACATGAAGATTGGATGATTTGCTCTAATGTGCTGGCTTTTTATAGAGCATTTACGTTAGAATGCCCGCTGCACTGAGAGCCGCAAGGTTTTGAGGTGTTAGCCCCTCGAAATATCGCGCTGGCCAAGGCTGGTCCGATGTTTCTTCCTCGTGTTGACCCCTGCCGCATAGCCGCAGGGGTGTTTTTTTTTGGCGTCGCCGAAGTGTGGTATTCACATCGACGCCCGTCTTTCAAGCACCTATCATAATCAAGTTGGCATGCGTTCGATCAAGCGGTTTTGTCCGAGCCTGGTTTAACGTACTCGTCAAGTTTTCAATAAGCACTATCAAATACGCTTGATCCGATACCGCCATGGCAAGTCAAGGCAGGTCGGCGCGCGCGCTCGCCTTCTATTCGGGACTGCTGATTCAATACAGTGGGAAAAGGGAAACAGATGAAATCACTCCGTAGCCGCCTGATAGCGCTCAACGTCTTGTTGATGGCGCTGTTCGGCCTGGTCCTGGTGACCATAGTCTTCATGCAGATGCGATCGGAAATCCTGGGCGGGCTGGACAACGAGTTCTCCGCCAGCCTGAAGGGGCAGAGCGCCGTGGTCACTACCTGGCTCTCCGAGAAAAAACAGCAGATCGTCGCCCAGACCAGCGTGGCGAATGAACCGGATGCGCTGCGCTTCCTCAAGGTGGGCAGCAAGGCCGGCGGCTTCAATGTCAACTATGCCGGCTACGCCGACGGACGCACGCTGTTCTCCGACGACTGGGTGGCGCCGGCGGATTACAAAGTGGCCGACCGCGACTGGTACAAACAGGCCAAGGACGCCGGCCAGCCGATTGTGACCGAGCCTTATGTCGACGAGGCCACCAAGAAGCTGACCGTCACCATCGCCGCGCCGTTCAGCCACAACGGCGCCTTCGCCGGCGTGGTCGGAGGCGACGTGATGGTGGACACCCTGGTCAAGTCGGTGTTGTCGATGAAGGTGCGCGGCAACGGCTACGCTTTCATCGTCGACAAGAAGGGCACCGTGATCGCCCACCCGCAGGCGGACCTGACGCTGAAGCCCATCACCGGCTTGGTGCCGGAGTTGACGCCGGAGCGGCTGACGCAGCTGGTGCAGAGCGACAACGCCTCGGATATGAGCATCGGCGGCAAAGACATGCTGGTCTCCGCCCAGACCATCCCGGGCACCAACTGGGTCATGGCGCTGGCGACGGAGCGCGATGTGGTGCTGGCGCCGCTGGACAAGCTCTTGTACACCATAGGCGGACTCAGCCTGCTGGTGTTCGTGTTCATGATCCTGTTCTCCGGCATGGTCATCGGCAAGATGCTGGCCGGCCTGGTCAAGCTGAAGGCGGCGATGGAGGACATCGCGCGCGGCCAGGGCGACCTGACGCTGCGGCTGAAGGATGACGGCCAGGACGAGATCGCCGCCACCGCGCGCGCGTTCAACACCTTTGTCGGCCAGCTGGGCCACCTGTTCCGCGGCCTGAAGACGGATGCGCAGGACGTGGTGGGCGGCGTGCAGGACGCCAGCCAGCTGGTGGCCAGCGTGGCGCAGAGCGCGCGCCATATCTCGGACGTCTCGTCCTCCAACGCAGCCACGCTGGAGCAGATCACCGTTTCCATCTCCCATATCGCCGACAGCGCGCGCCAGGCCGACCAGTTGGCCAACGCCACCGGCCAAAATCTGGCGGCCAGCGCCGACAATATGGAGCGGCTGTCCAGCGGCATGGAAAACACCGTGCAGTCGGTGCGCGGGTTGGAGGAGATGCTGTCCTCGCTGGACAAGCGCTCGCAGGAAATCTCCGGCATCACCAATGTGATCCGCGACATCGCCGACCAGACCAATCTGCTGGCGCTGAATGCGGCGATCGAGGCGGCGCGCGCCGGCGAGCAGGGGCGCGGCTTCGCGGTGGTGGCGGACGAAGTGCGCAAGCTGGCCGAGCGCACTGCCCAAGCCACGCTGGAAATCTCCAATATGGTGGGCGCGATCCGCGAGGAAACCGGCCGCGCCGTGGGCGATGTCAATAACACGGTGCAGGCGGTGGACGAGGGCGTGGGCCTGACCCGCGAGGCGGTGGACAATATCGCCGCCATCCGCGAATCCATGCTGGAGGTGGTGGCCAAAATGAGCGAGATTTCCCATTCGACCCAGGAACAGCACAAGGCCACCACGCTGATCGCGCAAAGCTCCGAGGCGATCAACGGCCATGTGCTGGAGAACGACGACGTGCTGCAAAACGTCAGCAGCACGCTGTCTGGCCTGGCCGGCAACGCCGGCAAGATGGACGCGGAGTTCAACAAGTTCCGGCTGTGATCCCGCCGCTCAGGCAGACAACGCCGCCTTGCCAGGCGGCGTTTTTGCGTCGAAGATCCGGACAAGCCGTTTCGATGATCGGATGCCATGACGCCGTTTTCTCCCGATACCCTGCTTGCCGCCAGACGCCTGGCCGAAGGCGACCTGTCCGGCGCGCTGCATGCCGCGCAGACCGGCCTGCAGGCGGAGCCCGGCAATGCGCCGCTGTGGAACTTGCTGGGCGTTTGCGCCGCTCGGCTCGGCCAGTTGCCGCTGGCGGAGCAATGCTGGGGCCAGGCGCTGGCGCTCGATCCTGCCACCCCGGACGCGCATTTCAATCTGGCTTGCCTGCGCGCCGAGCAGCGCAAACTGAGCGAAGCGGAGTCGCATTACCGCGCCGAGCTGGCGCGCGACCCAGACCACCCGGCCAGCCTGGGCAATCTGGGCAATCTGCTGCAGGAAGCCGGCCGGCTGCCTGAGGCCGAGGCCTGCTTCCGCCGCCGGCTGGCGGCGCGCCCTTCGGCCGCCGCGCATTATCAGCTGGGCCGTTTGCTGCGCCAGCAGGGCCAAGCCGGCGAGGCGGAGGCCTGTTTGCGCGCCTGCCTGGCGGATGCGCCGGATGATGTCGAAGCCCTGCAGCTGCTGGGCCAGTTGCTGGCGGACAAGGGCGATGCCGCCGAGGCTGAAACGATGTTGCGGCGCGCCGTGGCTCTGGAACCGGGGCATGCCGTCGCCAGCAATAATCTGGGGCTGCTGCTGATGGCGCGGCGCAGCTGGGACGAGGCGGAGCGCTGGCTGCGCGCGGCCCATGCCCGGCAGCCGGCAGCGGTGCTGCCCAATCTGGCGGCTTTGCTTTGCGCCACTGGCCGCGCGGCCGAGGCGGAGAAGGCGCTGCGCGCGGCGCTGGCGGCCGAGCCAAACCGCGCCGACTGGCTGAATCTGCTCGGCGTGGCCCTGCGCGAGCAGGGCCGGGATGAAGAGGCCGAGCAAGCCTGGACGCGCGGCCTGGCGCAGGCGCCGGCCCATCGCCGCTTGCGGCAAAACCTGGGCTATTTGCGGCTGGCGCGCGGCGAATGGCAGGCCGGCTGGGAGAGCCACGAGGCGAGGCTGGCCGCCGCGAGCTATCCTGCGCCGCCGTCGCCGCGCTGGCAGGGCGAGGACTTGTCGGGCAGGCATCTGCTGCTGATGTTCGAACAGGGCTATGGCGACGCCATCCAGTTCAGCCGCTATCTGGATCCTCTGCTCGAAAAGGGCGCGGCGCGCGTGACGGCGCTGTGCCGCGCGCCGCTGTTGCCCTTGTTTGCGCGGCAATGGCCGCAAGTGGAATGGCTGGCTATGGCCGGCGGCTACCCTGCCGCTTTTCCGCCGCACGATTGCCATGTGTTTTCGATGAGCCTGCC
This sequence comes from Chromobacterium sp. ASV23, assembly GCF_016428945.1. Classification (NCBI taxonomy): domain Bacteria; kingdom Pseudomonadati; phylum Pseudomonadota; class Betaproteobacteria; order Neisseriales; family Chromobacteriaceae; genus Chromobacterium; species Chromobacterium sp. ASV23. Next base: position 25,681 of record NZ_JAELTR010000013.1, on the reverse strand, counting down.
ATGGGTCTTGCGCGAGTTCGAGCCGCGCGCGGAAATCTATCTGCAGGCCGATCCGGCGCTGCGGCAGGCGTGGCGTGCGCGCCTGCCTGCCGGCCGCAACATCGGCCTGGTCTGGCGCGGCCGGCCCGAGCATCCGTTCGACCACTGCCGCTCCTTGCCGGGACCGGAGGCCTTGCAGCCCTTGCTGCGCGGCGAAAGCGCCAACTGGATTGCGCTGCAGCCGGCGCCGACGGAGGCCGAGCAGGCCTGGCTGCGCGAACACGGCGTGCTGGAGCTGGGCGGCGAACTCAAGGAGTTTGCCGATAGCGCGGCCGTGCTTGCCGAGCTTGACGGCGTGGTGAGCGTGGACACGGCGATGGCGCATCTGGCCGGCGCGCTGGGCGTGCCTTGCCGATTGCTATTGTCTGGCGAGCATGTGGACTGGCGCTGGGGGCAGGATGGCGAAACGACGCAGTGGTACGGCTCGGTCCGCCTGCAGCGCCAACGGCGCGGCGAGGGATGGGACGAGACGATGGCTCGGCTGTCTGGCGGGTAGGGCGGAAGCCCCAAGGGGGTGTTCCGCCATGCTTCGGTCGTGATCTGCGGAACGCCCGGCGCGGCCGGGCTTCCGCCCTACAGCCACTTGTCCGGATTCATCAGTCTGTTCGGGGCCGCGCCTGCTTGATGCTGCGCATCCGCAAGTAGGGCGGAAGCCCCAAGGGGCGTTCCGTCATGCTTCGGTTGTGATCGGCGGAACGCCCGGCGCGGCCGGGCTTCCGCCTTACAGCCACTTCCCGGGATTCATCAGCCCGTCCGGGTCCAGCGCGTGCTTGATGCTGCGCATCAATTCCAGCGCCAGCGGGTCTTTGTAGTGCACCAGCCAGTCTTTCTTCAGCTGGCCGACGCCGTGTTCCGCCGCCAGCGTGCCGCCCAGGCGGTAGACATGGTCGTAGACGATGGCGTTGACCGCCGCTTCGTCATCGAAAAGATCGACATTGCCGGGCCGGGTGAAGCTGACGTTGTAGTGCAGATTGCCGTCGCCGGCATGGCCGAAGGCGACGATGCGCACGCCGGGAAACGCCCGCTCCAGATCCGCCGCGCAGTCGCGCACCAGTTGCGGCAGCGCTGAGGTCGGCACCGCGATGTCGTGCTTGATGCTGGGGCCGTCCTTGCGCTGGCTTTCCGATATCTCCTCGCGCAGCGTCCACAGCTTGCGTCGTTCGGTTTCGTTTTGCGCCATCACGCCGTCCAGCATGTCCTGCGTGGCCAGCCACTCCACCAGCGCGTCGTTAAGCTGCGCTGCGTCGCCGCCATCGGAAAGCTCGATCAGGATCAGCCACGGCGCGGAAAACGGCATCAGCGCCGGATGGTGGCGCAGCAACACCTGCTGGCAGTTGGCGTCGATGACCTCGAATGCGGTCAGGCGGTCGCCAAAGCGATGGCGCAGCCGGTTCAGCCAGTCTATCGCCGTCTCGATATCGCCGACGCCGACCATCGCGGTGGCGTGGGCGCTGGGCAGCGGAAACAGCTTCAGCGTGGCGGCGGTGATCAGGCCCAGCTGGCCTTCCGCGCCGATGAACAGCTGCTTCAGGTCCAGGCCGGTGGTGTCCTTGCGCAGGCCGGACAGCTGGTCCAGCACGCGGCCATCCGGCAGCACCACTTCCAGCCCCAGCGTCAGCTCGCGCATGGTGCCGTAGCGCAGCACCGCCACGCCGCCGGCGTTGGTGGACAGGTTGCCGCCGATCTGGCAAGTCCCTTGCGAAGCCAGCGCCAGCGGAAACAGCCGTCCGGCCGCTTCTGCCGCCTGCTGCGCTTCCCATAACGTGACGCCGGCATCCACGGTCAGCGCGTTGTTGTCGGTGTCCACCCGGCGTATGGTTTTCAAGCGGCGCAAGGCGACGATCAGCTGCCGGCCGCTGGCGTCCGGCGTGGCTGCGCCGCAAGTGGAGGTATTGCCGCCCTGCGGCACGATGGCTATTTTGTGCGCGCGGCACAGCCGGACGATGGCGGCCACTTCCGCGGTATTGCCCGGCAGCGCCACCGCCAGCGGCGCGCCCTGATAGCGCCGCCGCCAGTCCAGCGTGAACGGTGCGGTATCGTTTTGCGCGGTGAGGATGTATTGCGGGCCGATGGCGGCGGCCAGCGGCTGCAGGAAGTCGTTCATGCGGGTTCCAGAAAACTTTCGTCCACGGCCGCGTACAGCGCCTGCGGCGCGCCGCAGACGGCGGCCCAGTAGCGGTCGCCGTAGGACCAATGCCACCACTCGGACGGGTAGTTGACGAAGCCGGCCGCCCGCATCGCCTCACTCAGCATGCGCCGGTTGGTGCGGGCCTGAGCCGATATGGCGGGGCTGTCGGTGTAGCAGGCGCCGGCGGATTCCTCGCTGTCGGCATTGAACGGGCACCCCATGTCCAGTTCCTGCCCCTTGGCATCGATCAGCGTCACGTCCAGCGCCGCGCCGGTGGGATGCGGCGCGACAGCCGGCGGAGCGACGTACAGGCTGGCCTCGCGCAACAGCGCGGTCTCGTCCAGTTCCGGCCGCAGTTCGCGGAGTTTGGCCAGATGCTCGTCGTAAGAGCGTTGCTGGCGCGCCAACGGCCGGTAGGCTTCCTTGACGCAGAAGCGCAGGCCATCCGGCAGATGGCGCGCGGCGATCTGTAGCCGCTCCGCCACCGCGCGGCGGGCTTCCAGAAAGTGCGGGCTGCGGCTGGCAATCTGACTGCGGCTCAGGTCCACTGCCCAGTCCGGGTAGTCGGCCAGGTCCACGAACGGTTCGGCGATGTCGGCCAGCGGAATGGCCAGCAGGGCGGGGTCGGCAAGCGTCAGCATGGCGGCTTTCAGAAAGGCCCGTTGTTGTCGCGCAGCTTGTCCGGCAGGCCGTCGTGGCCGCCAAGCTTGCGCTCCGGCACGTCGTCCCAGTGCAGGGTCCCCAGGAACTGGTTGCGCTCGGGATGCACGGCGTAGTGGATGCGGTTGTCCTCTCTGTCCGTATCGCCTACGCACAGCAGGCGAACCGGCTGATCCGTGTTGTTGATGAAGGTATGAGCCAGGCCGTCTCCGGCCTTGAACCCTACCGAATCGCCCGGCTGCAGCCGGTACACGGTGCCATCCAGCCAGACATCGGGCGTGCCTTCCAGCACATGGACGAATTCGTCCTCGGTTTTTTCGGCATGGGGCCAACTGGTGCGGCAGCCCGGTTCCAGCAGTTCGTGATGGATGCCGAGCCGGGCGAAGCCATAGTGCTTGCCCAGCGCGCTGCCGCGGGATAGCGGTTCCTGGCTGCCGGAGTAATAGCGCGGCCTGTCGCTTTGCAGTTCGCTCCAATGTTTGATGCAGTCGGGGCGGCTCATGGGTCTTCCTCTGTAGTGGCCAGGCTGTCGCAGCCGTGGCCGATGGCGAGATAGCGCCGGGCCAGCCGTCGGAACCCCGGCTCGGCCCAGGCTGGCAAGCGGGGCAGATAGCGGCGCGGGGTTTGCAGCAGGCCGCAACGATAGCGCGGGGCGTCCCATTCCAGCGCGGGGCAGGTGCCGGCGCGGTGTTTCAGCAATAGCCGCGACAGCGGGCAGGGCGCGGCCGCGCAGCATACGCCGCAGCCGTTGCAGGGCTGGCCGGGCGCGGGCTTGGCCGGCGCGTCGATCCTCAACCATACCACCTGCCGGCTGGCCATGACAGGCGCGCTTATTCCGGGATGTCGGCCGCCATCAGCTCGTCCGGATGCTGCCAGCCCGGCTGGGCGGCGATGCGGGCGAGCCAGGCCTGGATATGGGGCCAATCGGCGATGTCCAGGCCGGCGTCGGACAGCCACCACAGGTAGGCGCACAGCGAGATGTCGGCGATGCTGACTTGGTCGCCGGCCAGATAGCGGCGCTCGGCCAGCTCCGTCTCCAGCACGGCCAGGTCTTCGCGCAGCCGCGCTTCCAGCCAGGCTTCCACCGCCGGTTCGTAGTGGGCCATTAGGCGGGAGTAGCGCAGATTGGGCAAGGACATGCCTAGGCGGTTGGTTTCCCAGTTCAGCCATTCGCGCACGCGCTGGCGTTCGCCCAGCGCGCCGCCCAGCGTGCCGTAGCTGTCGGCCAGCCATTGCAGGATGGCGTTGGACTGGCACAGCGGCACGCCGTCGGCCACCAGCACCGGCACTTCGCCGAAGCGGCTGGCGGTGCGGAAGTCTTCCGGACGTTCGGCGCGCGGCAGGGCGAGGTCGATGTGGGCGTAGTCGTGCGAGATGTCGGCCAATACCAGCGCCAGCCTGACCTTGTAGCTATGGCCGGAGTAGCGGTTGCCGTAGAGAATCAGCTTGCTCATTGCGTGTACTTTCTGTCGGGCGCTTCCATCATGTTAGCGCTTGCCGCGCGATCCCAGCCAGGCCGCGGCGAAGGCCAGCGGCAGCGAGAACAGCGCGGGGTTGGAATACGGGAACAGCGGCTTGGCGTGGCCCAGCGCGGCCACCCATACCGCTGGGCCGCAGACGATCAAGGCCAGCGCGCCGACGATGCCGGCCACGCCGCCCCACACCACGCCGCGCGCGCTCAGGCCGCGCCAGTGCAAGGCCAGCAGCAGCAGCGGGAAATTGGCCGAGGCGGCGATGGCGAAGGCCAGGCCCATCATCACGGCGATGTTCAGCTGCTGGAATACGGTGGACAACAGCATGGCGGCCAGGCCCAGGCCCAGCGTGGCCAGCCGCGATACCTTGAGCTCGCGCCGCGGATCGGTCTGGCCCTGTTTCAGCCAGCTGGCGTACAGGTCATGGCTGACCGCGCTGGCGCCGGCCAGCGTCAGGCCGGCCACCACGGCCAGGATGGTGGCGAAAGCCACCGCGGCGACCGCGGCGCGGGCGAAATCGCCGCCCAGCAGCTGCGCCAGATGCAGCGCCGCCATATTGCCGCCGCCCAGCAGCTTGCCGTCCGCGCCGTGGAAGCGTGGATCAGGGCCGATCAGCGTCAGCGCGCCATAGCCGATGATCAGATTCAGTAGGAAGAAGCCGGCCACCAGCCAAGTGGCGATGCCGACCGAACGCCGCGCGGCGCGCTCATCGGCCACGGTGAAGAAACGCATCAGCACATGCGGCAGACCCAGCAGGCCCAGGCTCAGCCCCAGGCCCAGCGACAGCACCTCCACCGGGTCGGACAAGGCCTGGCTGGGTAGGAAGGCGGCCGCGCCGCGCAGCTTTTCCGCGGCGGCGAACAGGGCGGCCGGGCTGCCGTTGTAACGCGCCAGCACGCCGCCAGCCAGGAGCAGGGCGCAGACAAACAGCAAGGCCGCCTTGCTCATCTGCACCCAGGTGGCCGCCAGCATGCCGCCCAGCGCCACGTAGATCATCATCAGCGCGCCCACCAGGCCCACCGCGGCCAGATAGGGCAGGCCGAACAGCAGTTCGATCAGCTTGCCGGCGCCCACCAGCTGCACGATCAGGTAGCACAGCGTCACCGTCAGCGAGCTGGCGATGCCCACCAGCCGCACGCCGGCGTGGTCAAAGCGCTGGCTCAGCACGCCGGCCACGGTGTAGCGGCCCTGCCGCCGCAGCGGTTCGGCCAGCAGCAGGAGCAGCAGCGGCCAGCCGGCCAGGGTGCCCACGGCGTAAGCCAGCGAGTCATAACCCTGGCCCAGATACATGCCGGCCGCGCCGAGGAAGGCGGCGGCGGACAGGTAGTCGCCGGCCAGCGCCAGGCCGTTTTGCCAGGCCGGCACCCGGCCGCCGGCGGTATAGAAATCATTGAGCGAGGCGGTGCGGCGACGCGCGGCGGCGGTCAGCAGCAGGGTCAGCAGCGTCAGCGCCAGAAACAGCCATTGCGCCAGACTCATGCGCCATCCTCCCGCCGCAGATAGCCGTACAGCGTGGCGATCAGGCAGAACAGCAGCATCGCGGCCAGCGCCAGCGCGATGGAGGCCGGCACGCCGGCCAGGCTGATGGCCAGCCACTGCGGCCGCAGGGCCAGGATCAGGTAGTAGCCGAGGCAGACCGCCGTGGCGAGGCAAACCAGTAACAGCTTCATGCGCGCTTCATTCGAGCAAAAGCCCGAGTTTAGCGGCCTTGCCACTGCATCACCAGCCTGGCTTCGCCAGGGCCGAAGTAATCCGCCTCGCGGCCCGTTTCGACAAAGCCCAGGCGGCGGTACAGCTCGGCCGCCGGATTGGCCGGGTCCACCGTCAGGCGAATGGTGTTCGCCTGCGGCCGCATGGCGGCCAGCGCCGCCTGCATCAAGGCCTTGCCTGCGCCCTGGCCGCGGCAGGATGGCAGCAGCGCCAGCGACAGCAGCCACAGTGCGTCAGGCTGTTGGCTGGGGGCGCCCAGGGCATAGCCGACGACCTGCCCGGCTTCGTCCTCGGCCAGCCAGAACCAGTCCGGCCACAGGTCCAGGGCCTGGCGGAAAAAGAAGTCGGGATAGACGTGGCTGCCGAATACCGCCAGTTCGACGGCGAAGATGGCGGCGAGGTCGGCGCGTTGGGCGGGGCGCAATTTCATCGGGTGGGTCCTGCTGTCTGGTTCCGGGGGAGGGCGTCAAGGGTAAACGATGGCGTGCTTTGCGCAAAGTCAGCCGATCAGCACGCTTAATGAAATGATCATATTTCTTGCGCAAACTGCCCGCTGTTTTGCCTGGTTTCCCTATTGCCTTGCCTATTCCGGAGCGTTGTCATGAGCGAATTGTCACGTCGCGAGTTTCTCAAGTTGTCGGCCGCCGGCATTGCCGCCGGCGCGCTGCCGCCCGGTTTGGCGGCAGCCATGGCGGCTCAGCCGGCCGGACGCAGCCTGTCCGCCGTCAAGCATGTCGTGGTGTTCATGCAGGAAAACCGGTCCTTCGACCATTATTTCGGCACCCTGCGCGGCGTGCGCGGTTTCAACGACCGCAGCGCCCTGCAATTGCGCAACGGCAACAGCGTGTTCAAGCAGCCCAATCTGCTGCAGCCGGCCGAGTATCCGTTTCATCTGGACAGCAGCCGCACCAGCGCGCAATACCTGAGCGACCTGGACCACTCCTGGCTGGGCACGCACGCCGCCTGGAACCTGGGCAAGTACGATGGCTGGGTGCCGGCCAAGACGGCGATGACCATGGGTTACTTCAACCGCGCCGACATTCCCTACCACTACGCGCTGGCCGACGCCTTCACCATCTGCGACCACTATTTCTGTTCGGTGCTGGGGCCGACCAATCCCAACCGCCTGTATCTGTGGAGCGGCATGATCAACCCGCAAGGCGGCAAGGGCGGGCCGGTGATCGACAACAGCGAGCTGGGTTACAGCTGGACCACCTATCCAGAGCGGCTGCAAAACGCCGGCGTCAGCTGGAAGGTGTATCAGGTGCTGGGAGACAATTTCGACGACAACGCGCTGGCCTGGTTCAAGCAGTACCGCAATGCCCAGACCGGCAATCCGCTGCACGACCGCGGCATGGCCTCGGTGCCCAAGACCGGCGGCAACTCGGTGCAAGATCTGGTGGCCGCCATCCGCAACGACGCGGTCAACGGCACGCTGCCGCAGGTGTCATGGGTGGTGGCGCCGCAGGACTATTCCGAGCACCCCAGCGCCGCGCCGGCCGCCGGCGCTTATCTGATAGACCAGGTGCTGCAGGCGCTGACCGTGAATCCGGACGTGTGGGCCTCCAGCGTGCTGCTGCTGAACTACGACGAAAACGACGGCTTCTTCGACCATCTGCCGCCGCCGGTGCCGCCGTCCGGCACCGCCGACGAGTTCGTGTCCGGCGCGCCCATAGGCCTGGGGCCGCGCGTTCCCATGCTGGTGATGTCGCCGTGGAGCCGTGGCGGCTATGTCTGCTCGCAGGTGTTCGACCACACCTCGGTGATCCGCTTCCTGGAAACCTGGACCGGCGTGCAGGAGCCGAACATCTCGGCCTGGCGGCGCAAAATCTGCGGCGACCTGACCAGCGCGCTGGATTTCGGCAACAGCAATCTCACCGTGCCGGCCTTCCCGGACACCACGGCGCTGCTGACCCAGGCTCAGCAAACCAAGAATTGGCCCAAGCCCAGCGCGCCGGCGCCGGGCCAGATGCCGCAACAGGAACCCGGCCGCCGGCTGGCGCGTCCGCTGCCTTACCAGTGCAACGCTTACGCCAGCACGGACTTGTCGTCCGGCATCGTCTGGATACACATGCAGAACGGCGGCACGCAGGCGGCGCATTATTCGATCTACGCCAACGCCTACCGCATAGACGGCCCGTGGCAGTACGACGTGGCAGGCGGCGCCGAGAGCAAAGACTATTTCCATGTCCAGACCTACGGCCTCGGCTGGTACGACCTGACGCTGTACGGCCCGAACGGCTTCCTGCGCCGCTTCGCCGGCAATATCCATCAGGCCGGTGGCAAACTGGAGGCGGCCAGCGGCGTCAGCGCTGCCGGAGGCGTGCCGACGCTGACGCTGCAGTTGAGCAATGGCGGCAAGTCGGCGGTGACCTTCCAGATCAGCGCCAATGGCTACGGCGGCAGCGCGGCGCAGCAGGTGACGGTGGCGGCCGGCGCCAGCCAGACGCTGAGCTGGAATCTGTCCGGCGTGTACGGCTGGTATGACTTCACCGTGACCACCAGCAGCGACGGCAGCTTCGTGCGCCGTATGGTGGGGCATGTGGAGACCGGGATGGTCAGCGTCAGCGGCTGAAAGTAGGGCGGAAGCCCGGCTTGCCGGGCGTTCCGCCGCAGGTATCGGCATGCGTACGATAGGCTTGAATCGCAGGTCAGGCGGAACGCCCTGATGGAATCAGGGCTTCCGCCCTACCATAGCACCTTGACCTTGCCTTCGCCCAACCAATCGCTCAGCGCCAGCAGCAGGCCGTCGTCCAGGCGCACGCCCCATTCCTGCGGCAGCATCAGCTCGCCCTTGGCCTTGCCGTTGTTGTAGGCCAGCCGCACCAGGCAGCCGGCGTCCTGGCTCTTGAACGGGTGCAGTTCCGACTTCAGCCGCGCGATGTCGGGCTTGGCCGGCAGCTGCAAGGACAGGCCGCGGGCGTAGCGGCTGCGCGCTTCGCCCAGGCTGTGCAGCTTGTCCACGATGATGCGCAGGCCGCCGGAGAAGCTGTCCTCGCTGACCTTGCCCTCCACCACCAGCACCACGTCTTCCTTCAGCTTGTCGCGGTTCAGTTCGAAGCTTTCGGCGAACAGGCTGACTTCCAGCTTGGCGGTGCCGTCGTCCAGCTGCACGAAGGCCATCTTGCCGCGGTTGCCCACCTTGACGCGGATGCCGGTGACGAAGCCGGCCAAGAGCTGCGGCTCCTTGCGCGGGGTCAGCCGCGACAGCGTGGTCTTGATGAAGCCGCGCACTTCCTTCTCATAGGCGGAGAACGGGTGGCTGGACAGGTAGAAGCCGATGGCCAGCTTTTCCTCGGCCAGCTTGACCGCGTCGCTCCATGGGCGGGTGGCGACCATTTCCACCGCCGGCGCGACGTCGTCGCCGAACATGTCGAACAGGCCGCCCTGATTGGCATTGGCGTGTTCCTGTTCGGCGGCGTCCATGGCCAGGCCGACATTGGCGAACAACAGGGCGCGGTTCGGTTCGATGGCGTCGAAGGCGCCGGCGCGGATCAGCGCCTCGATCACCCGCTTGTTGACCAGCTTCTTGTCGGTGCGTTTGCAGAAATCGAACAGGTCGCTGAACGGCCCGCCGGCTTCGCGCACCGATACGATGTGGTCCACCGCGGCTTCGCCGGTGCCCTTGATCGCACCCAGCGCGTAGCGGATTTCCTTGCGGCTGACCGGCACGAAGCGGTAGAAGCTGTGGTTGACGTCCGGCGGCAGGAAGGTGATGCCGTTCTTGGCGTCCTGGCAATCGTCGTAGAACACCTTCAGCTGGTCGGTGTTGTCCAATTCGGTGGACATCGTCGCCGCCATATAGGCCGCGCAGTGATGGGCCTTCAGCCAAGCGGTGTGGTAGGCCACCAGCGCGTAGGCGGCGGCGTGCGACTTGTTGAAGCCGTAGCCGGCGAACTTCTCCATATAGTCGAAGATTTCGTTGGCCTTGGACTCGGGTATGTCCTGCTTGGCCGCGCCCTGCACGAACATCGCGCGCTGGGCCACCATTTCTTCGACCTTCTTCTTGCCCATGGCGCGGCGCAGCAAGTCGGCGCCGCCCAGGCTGTAGCCGCCGATCACCTGGGCCGACTGCATCACCTGCTCCTGGTACACCATGATGCCGTAGGTCGGCGCCAGCACCGGCTCCAAGAGCGGGTGTAGGTATTCGAACTTGGCGCCGTGCATGCGCTGGATGAAGTCCGGGATCAGGTCCATCGGGCCTGGGCGGTACAAGGCCACGAAGGCGATAATTTCCTCGAACTTGCTCGGTTTGGCCTCCACCAGCATCTTCTTCATGCCGGTGGACTCGAACTGGAACACGGCGGTGGTGTTGGCGGTGGCGAACACCTTGTAGGCGTCGCGGTCGTCCAGCGGCAGGTGGGCGACGTCCACGTCCTCGCCGCTGACCTGCTTGATGTACTTCTGCGCCAGTTCGATGATGGTGAGGTTGCGCAGGCCCAGGAAGTCGAACTTCACCAGGCCGATCTGCTCCACGTCGTCCTTGTCGAACTGCGAAACGGGAGACGCGCCTTCGCCGCTGGCGATGTACAGCGGGCAGAAGTCGGTCAGTTTGCCCGGCGCGATCAACACGCCGCCGGCGTGCATGCCCAGGCCGCGCGTCAGGTCTTCCAGCTTCATGGCCAGTTCGATCAGTTCCTGCGCGCCTTCGGATTCGATCACCTCGCCGATCTGCGGCTCCACCTGCATGGCCTTTTCCAGGCTCAAGGGTTTGTTCGCCTCCAGCGGGATCAGCTTGGACAGGCGGTCGCACAGGCCGAAAGGCAGGTCCAGCACGCGGCCGACGTCGCGGATCACCGACTTGGACGACATGGTGCCGAAGGTGGCGATCTGGCTCACCGCTTCCTCGCCGTATTTCTGCCGGGTGTATTCAATCACCCGCCAGCGGTTTTCCTGGCAGAAGTCCACGTCGAAGTCGGGCATGGACACCCGCTCCGGGTTCAGGAAGCGCTCGAACAGCAAGGCGTAGCGCAGCGGATCGAGGTCGGTGATGCTGAGGCTGTAGGCTACCAGCGAGCCGGCGCCGGAACCCCGGCCCGGCCCCACCGGGCAGCCGTTGGCCTTGCCCCACTGGATGAAGTCCGCCACGATCAGGAAGTAGCCGGGGAAGCCCATCTGGATGATGGTGTCGCACTCGAATTTCAGCCGCGCGTCGTATTCCGGCCGCCGGGCTTCGCGCACCGCTTCGTCCGGGTACAGCTGCTTCAGCCGCTCTTCCAGCCCGCGCTTGGCCTCGTAGACCAGGAAGTCGTCCAGCGTCATGCCGTCCGGCGTCGGGAACAGCGGCAGGTAGTTCTTGCCCAGCACCACGGAGATATTGCAGCGCTTGGCGATTTCCACCGTGTTGGCCAGGGCCTCCGGGATGTCGGCGAAGCGCTGCAGCATTTCATCGGTGCTGAGGAAATACTGGCATTCGTGGAAGCTGCGCGGACGGCGCTTGTCGCCCAGGGTATAGCCTTCGGCGATGCACACCCGCGCCTCGTGCGCCTTGAAGTCTTCCGGCTCCATGAACTGGATGGGGTGGGTGGCCACCACCGGCAGCGCCATCTCGCCGGCCAGCCACAAGGTGGCCTGCACCACGTTTTCGATCTGCGCGTTGTCCAGGCGCTGGACTTCCAGATAGAACGACCCCGGGAACAGTTTTTCCCAGTAGGCGGCGCGGCGTTGCGCTTCTTCGCGCTGGCCCATGGACAGCGCGATGCCGACGTCGCCGTGATGGGCGCCGGACAGGCACAACAGGTCGCGGTTGTCGCCGGCTTCCAGCCAGGCGCGCTTGATCTCGGCGCGGCCGCGGTACTGGTTGTGGCTGAAGGCCTCGGTCAACAGTTCGCACAGTCGCCGGTAGCCTTCGCGGTTCTTCACCATCAGCATCAGCCGGTAGGGTTTGTCGCGATCCTCCTCGTTCTCCAGCCAGATGTCGGCGGAGACGATGGGTTTGATGCCCTTGTTGCGGCAGGCCTTGTAGAACTTGACCATGCCGAACAGATTCATCAGGTCGGATACGCCAAGCGCGGGCATCTGTTCCTTGACGGCGCGTTTGACCGCGTCATCGAGGCGGACGATGCCGTCGGTGATGGAGAACTCCGAGTGGAGGCGAAGGTGGACAAAGCGTGGTGCGTTCATTCCGGCATTTTACCGGCAGGCGAGGGCGCGAACCAGTTCAAATGATGGCTGGCACATCGTGGCCCAAGCGCATTAGAATGCTGGCATGGCAATTTTCACCGCAGGCGAAGAAAACCGATGGAGTTCAATGTGCAGCAATTGGAGCGGACGAATCTGTATCAACTGCTGGTGGGCTGCATCCTGCCGCGGCCTATCGCCTGGGTCAGCACCCAGGATTTGAAGGGGGTGTGCAATCTGGCGCCGTTTTCCTTCTTCAACGTGATGAGCGTGACGCCGCCGCTCTTGGGCATCAGCATCCTCAAACAGGCGTCGGAGCGGGACAAGGATACGCTGGCCAATATCCGGCTGACTGGGGAGCTGGTGGTCAACATCGTCAACCGGCCGCTGGCCGAGGCGATGAATGTCACCTGCGGCGCTTATGCGCCGGAAGTGGACGAATTCGAGCTGGCGGGGTTGGCCAGGGCGGCCAGCGTGACGGTCAAGCCGCCCGGCGTGGCGGAAGCGCCAGTGCGTCTGGAATGCACGCTGCATCAATGCCTGAGCTTCGGCCACGGCAGCGGCGCCGGCAATCTGGTGCTGGCCGAGGTCAAATACATCCATGTGGCGGACGAGGTGTGGCGCGACGGCGCGGTGGACGACCTGGCGTTGCAGGCGGTGGGCAAGCTGGGTGGGGATCGCTACAGCCTGGCGGAGCCGGCCTTCAGTCTGGCGCGTCCGGCCTGAGCCGCGCTTAGACCCGCTAAGCCAATCCCTGATCCTGCGTTGGGCCTCCTTGCCGTACTACTTGTACTTCTACGTCGGCGCGCCTTGGCTCAGGTTCTCTGATGAGGTTTGGTTAGCGACGCTTAGAGCGCGGCCTGGGTTTGCTCGGACAGCGCGTCCAGCATGCCGTAGCGGCGCTGGTACTCGGCGCGCTTCTTGCTGGCGATGTCTTCCATGGCCTTGCGCGGCGGCGTCAGCGGAATGCGGTAGAAGCGGCCGTCATCCACCGGCTCGGCGTCCAGCGTCTGCCAGAAGCTGTCGTAGTCGGCGAAGAACTCGCGTCGATACCGCCATGAGCTGTAAATATGTTCGCGGTTGCCGATGGCCAGGATCTCGTCGGCGCCGATCTTGCGCGCCAATGCGGTCAGCGCTTCCATCGCCAGCCGCTTCGGAAACAGGCCGTGCGCCGCCTTGGTGGCCAACTGCACGGCTTCCGCGCCATGCGGCTTGCGCGGGCCTTGCAGGCCGCCGATCACCAACACGATATCCTGTTCGCGGCGGGTCAGCGTGAAAGTCAGCGTCGCCAGCGGCACGCCGTCCTCGTTGCATACCTGCAGCGACATTTCCCCTTCTTTGTCGAAGCTATGCTGCTGGGTCAACACCACCAGCAGCTTGCCGTCGTTCTTGCCGGCCAGCTCCGCCAGTTGCAAATGCTGGCTGGACAATAGCTGGCGGCGGGCCGCGCCGGAAAAGCGCTTTTCCAGCAACTGGTAGTGGGCCTGCAGCGCGCGCAGCTTGCCGGCTGGTCCGAGCGATCGGTACAGGTAGGGGCGATGCAGCTTGCTGGCCAGCCGCGGATTGTGCCGCAGGTAGGGCAGCAACGTCTGCGAGCGGAAAGTATTCAGCCAGCGCAGCGTCCACGGCAGGGTCAACACGCCGCGGAATGCGAATTTGAAACGGTTCTTGCCCTCGTCGAAGCCGTCGCGGCGCGAAAACGAGCCGCTGGCCAGCGACCAGAACAGATCCACGGAATTGATTACAGTCATGCCTTCCCCCACCGATTAGCTTGTTAGGATAAGGTAAGTTCGGACATGAAGTTGTTAAAAGATATGTAGAACAGTGTGACTGTGTGTGACGCGAAATCGTTTCAGCATGCCGCTGTTTGCCGCTTTATGGCAGTAAATAGAGGCGGAAGCGTTCTTTGTGATCGCCAGGGCGCTGGAAAACGGATATTGGATGCAATTTGGCGAGCGCAGACGGCGCTTGGTCGTGCAGCGTCTGCAGCAGCAGCCAGCGGCACTGATGCGCCGCCGGCTGGGTTTCCAGGCGCAGCGTGCGATAGCCGGCGTAGTACTCCAGCAAGGCGCGCTGCGGTTCGCCCAGATTCAGGCTGGCGACGCAGCCGCCGTCGCGCTGTATCGCTTCCAGAGTGGGCTTCAGCGCGTGGAAGGTTTCGCGGTAGCGCATGCCGTGATCCAGCGCCGGCAGCCAGAGCGTGGCCACGCCGCACCATAGCAGCGTCATGGCGATGCTCCAGCGCCAGGCCAGCCCGGCCATGGCGGTCAAGGGTTGGCGCCAGCACCATAGCAAGCAGGCCAGCGCCAGGCCGAAGGCCAGCCAATGGCCGGGATAGAAGGCCGGCGTCCAGCCGCTGAACTGGCGCTCTAGCAGCGGCCGGCTCCAGGCGATGTCGGCTGGCGCGCTGAGCACCCGCGCCACCAATAGCAGATAGCCCAGCAGCAAGCCAAACAGCGCGGCCAGCGTGATGCTCGCCCAGCGCGGCGGACGCCAGGCAAACGGCAATCCGCTCAGCGCCAGCAGCGTCAAGGGCGGCAGCAGCGGCAAGGCGTACAGCTCCCTCGCTTCCGCCGCGGCCAGCAGCACCGCCAGCGAACCGCCAAACAGCGCCAGCGGCGGCCAGATGATCAGCGGCGAGTCCTGGCTGCGCAACACCCGCCATCCATTCCATAGGGCCAGCGGCCACAGCGGCAGCGCATACCAGGGCAGGGTGCGGCCGTAGAACCATGGGCGCTGGCGCGGGCCGAGATGGGCGCTGCCATTGAAGCGTCCGAAATTATTGGCATCCAGCCACAGATGGAACAGTTCCGGGCTGCGCCGGTACAGCGCGGCCATCCACCATAGCGGCAGGGGCAGGGCGGTCAGCAGCGCGACCGCCAGCGTCAGCAGATAGCGGCGTTGGCGGTAAGCCGGATGCAGCGGCAGGGCCAGCGCGGCGAGCCCCAGACAGCCGGGGCCGAGCAGCCCCTTGCTGAGGAAGGCGATGGCGGCGCCGCCGCCCAGCATCAGGCCGGCGAGGACGGGGCGCGCCAGGGCGTGGCACAAGCCGGCCAGCCCCCAGCAGAAGCCGGCCATCAGCGCGGTATCGGTGATCAATTGATGGGCGCGTATCGGCAAGCCGACGGCGCCGATCAGCAGCAGCGGCGCCCAGCGGCCGAAGCCCGGGCCGAGCAGGCCGCGCGCCGCGACGCCCAGCCCCAGCCAGCCGATGGCGTTCCACAGCCCTGCCGCCAGACGGGCGGCGTCCGGCGCGCCCAGCCAGCCCTGCAGCGCTTGCAGGGTCCAGCTGGCGCTGATGAAGAACAGCGGCGGTTTTTCCAGGAATGGCTCGCCGGCCAGCATCGGCACTACCCAATCGCCGCTGGCGGCGATATGGCGCACCAGCCCGAAGGTGTAGGCTTCGTCCGGCTTCCACGGCTCATGGCCGACCAGGCCGGGAATCAGCCACAGCAGCAGCACGGCGGCCAGCGCCGGCCACGGCAGGGCGGGGGGAGGGCTGGGCCGGACCGGGGTCACGGCTTGGCCGGGGGCGGGTCCTTCGGACGCATCGAGTGCAGGGCGGCTCTCTGCATTTCCAGCGTTTTGATCTGCATGGACAGCACGCCCAGATTCATCGTCAGCCAGCCTTCCACCACGCGCAGTTCGGCCAGTTTGCGGTCGATTTCCTCTTCCGACATCGGCGGCAGGAAGGCCTGCATGCCGGGCGGCGTGGCTTGCTGCCAGAACTGGCGGAACAGGGCGAAGGGGTCGTTGGAATGGTCTTGGCTCATCGGCGTCATCCTGCATTGGGCATGAAAAAACGGGCAAGCGATGCTTGCCCGTTCAGTATATGCCCTAAGCGCGAGCGGATCAGCCCTGTTGGCCTGGCGCCTGCGCGTCGACGGAGGCCAGCGCCACCATGTTGACGATGCGGCGCACCGAGGAGATCGGCGTCAGGATGTGCACCGGCTTGGCCATGCCCATCAGGATCGGGCCGATGGTCACGCCGTCGGCTGCCGACACGCGCAGCAGGTTGTAGCTGATGTTGGCGGCTTCCACGTTCGGCATGATCAGCAGATTGGCCGAGCCCTTCAGCGTGGAGTCCGGCATCGCCTGGGTGCGGATGGCTTCCACCAGCGCCGCGTCGCCCTGCATTTCGCCGTCGATTTCCAGTTCCGGCTGGGCTTCGCGGATCAGATCGAACGCCGCGCGCATCTTCTGCGCGGACGGGGTGTTCAAGGCGCCGAAGCTGGAGTTGGACAGCAGCGCGGCCTTGGGCTGGATGCCGAAGCGCTTGATCGACTCGGACGCCATCTTGGTGATGGAGGCCAGTTGTTCTGCGCTCGGCTCGGCGTTGACGTAGGTGTCGGTGATGAAGATGTTGCCGGTCGGCAGGATCAGCGCGTTCATCGCGCCGGCCACCTTGTCCTCGTTGGCGTAGCCCAGCACGTTCTCCAGAATGTCGAAGTGCTGGCGGTACGGTCCGTAAGTGCCGCAGATCAGCGCGTCGGCGTCGCCGCGGCGCACCATCATCGCGCCGATCAGCGTGGTGTTGCCGATCACGCGGCGGCGAGCCTGCTCCTGCGACACGCCCTTGCGCTTCATCAGCTGGTAGTAGTCCTGCCAGTAGTCGTTGAAGCGCGGGTCGGATTCATTGTTGACCAGCTCGAAGTCCACGCCCGGGCGCAGCTTCAGGCCCAGCTTCTCGATGCGCTTCTCGATCACGCTGGGACGGCCCACCAGGATAGGCTTGGCCAGGCCCTGGGTGACGATTTCCTGAGTGGCGTGCAGCACGCGCTCGTCTTCGCCTTCGGTCAGGACCACCCGTTTCGGGTCTTTCTTGGCCTGGGCGAACACCGGCTTCATGAACAGATTGGTCTTGTAGACGAACTGCGCCAGCTGGTCGGCGTAGGCGTCGAAGTCCTGGATCGGGCGGGTGGCGACGCCGGATTCCATGGCGGCCTTGGCCACGGCCGGGGCGATCTTGACGATCAGGCGCGGGTCGAACGGCTTGGGAATCACGTATTCCGGGCCGAAGGACAGTTCCTGGTCGCCGTAGGCGGTGGCCACTACGTCGTTTTGTTCGGCCATCGCCAGGTCGGCGATCGCGCGCACGGTGGCCAGCTTCATCTCTTCATTGATGGTGGTGGCGCCCACGTCCAGCGCGCCGCGGAAGATGAAGGGGAAGCACAGCACGTTGTTGACCTGGTTCGGGAAGTCCGAACGGCCGGTGCCGATGATGGCGTCCGGGCGCACTTCCTTGACCAGCGGCGGCAGGATTTCCGGTTCCGGGTTGGCCATGGCCAGAATCAGCGGATCGCGGGCCATGCTCTTCACCATGTCCTGGCTCACCAGGCGCGGGCCGGACAGGCCCATGAAGATGTCGGCGCCGGCCATGGCGTCGGCCAGCTTGCGCCAGCCGTTGTCCTTGATCGCGTAGCGCAGCTTGGATTCGTCCAGCTTCTCGTCGCGGCCGATGTAGACCACGCCCTTGGAGTCGCAGATGGTGATGTTTTCACGCTTCACGCCCAGCGCCACCAGCAGGTCCAGGCAGGCGATGGCGGCCGCGCCGGCGCCGGAAGCCACCACGCGCACTTCGCCGATTTCCTTCTTCACCAGGCGCAGGCCGTTCAGCACCGCGGCGGCGGCCACGATGGCGGTGCCGTGCTGGTCGTCGTGGAACACCGGGATGCCCATGCGCTCGCGGCACTTCTTCTCGATGTAGAAGCACTCAGGCGCCTTGATGTCTTCCAGGTTGATGCCGCCGAAGGTGGGCTCCAGCGAGCAGATGATGTCCACCAGCTTGTCCGGATCCAACTCGTTGACTTCGATGTCGAACACGTCGATGCCTGCGAACTTCTTGAACAGCACGCCCTTGCCTTCCATCACCGGCTTGCTGGCCAGCGCCCCGATATTGCCCAGGCCCAGCACGGCGGTGCCGTTGGAGATCACCGCAACCAGGTTGCCGCGAGCAGTGTATTTGTAGGCGTTGAGCGGGTCTTCGACGATGGCGTCGCACGGGGCGGCCACGCCCGGGGAGTAGGCCAGCGCCAGATCGCGCTGAGTGGTCAGCGGCTTGGTCGGCGATACCTGGATCTTGCCCGGGGTTGGGAACTGGTGAAATTCCAGCGCGCTTTGGCGCAATTGCTCGTCCATTCGCAGGCTCCTGATTGAGAGAGATGTTCTTATGTTGGTAAGGGATAGCGGAACATTATAAGACTTTATGCCGGGCTCGGGCTATGCCGTGTCGGACAAAAGCCGCGATGGGCGGCCCCATCGCGGCTGCATATCGTTTGACTTGAAAATGTCAATGCAGCATGCCCAGCATCCGCGGTAGCCACAGCGAGATTTCCGGAATGAATGTCACCGCGACCAGAAAACCCAGCATGGTCAGCAACCATGGCCACACGGCCACGGTCAGCTCGGTAATGCCCATCTTTGTGATCCCCGAGGCGACATAAAGGTTCAGTCCCACCGGTGGATGGCACATGCCGACTTCCATATTGACCGCGATCAGGATGCCGAAGTGGATGGGGTTGACCCCCAGTTTCACCGCCACCGGATACAGGATGGGCGCCATGATCAGCACGATGGCCGACGGGTCCATGAAGTTGCCGGCGGCCAGCAGCAGGATATTGGTCAGCAGCAGGAAGGCGACGATGCCGAAGCCCTGGCTGGCCATCCATGCCGCCATGGTCTGCGGAATCTGCTCCGATGCCATCAGGAAGGAAAACAGCACGGCGTTGGTGATGATGTACAGCAGCATCGCGCTCATCGACGCCGCGTTGATCAGCACCTTGGGCACATCCTGCAGTCCCATGTCCTTGTAGACGAATACCGCGATCACGAAGGCGTACACCGCCGCCATGGCCGCCGCCTCGGTGGGGGTGAAGATGCCTGTATAGATGCCGCCTATCACCAGCACCATGAGCAGCAGGCCCCACACGCATTCGCGGAAGGCCTGCCAGCGCTCGGACCAGCTGGCGCGCGGCAAGCGCGGGTAGTCGAACTTCTTGGCGCGATACCAGGTGGTCAGGCCCAGCAGGGCCGACAGACACAAGCCGGGCAGCACGCCGGCCATGAATAGCTGGCCGACCGAAGCGGTGGACACGCTCATGCCATTGGGGCCGGTGACGTCCATGCCGGCCGTGGCGATGCTGTACATCACCAGATTGATCGATGGCGGGAACAGGATGCCCAGCGCGCCGGAAGTGGTGATGACGCCGGCGCCGAAGCGCTGCGGATAACCCTGTTTCAGCATGGCCGGCAGGATGATGGAGCCGACTGCCACCACGGTGGCAACGGAGGAGCCGGTGATGGCGGCGAACAGCGCGCAGGACACCACGCCGGCCAGGCCCAGGCCGCCGTACCAGTGGCCCACCAGGGTGGTAGCGAAGCGTATCATCCGCCGCGCCACCCCGCCGTGCATCAGGAAGTTGCCGGCCAGGATGAAGAACGGAATCGCCATGATCTCGAACTTCTCGATGCCGGTGAACAGCTTCAGCGCCACCGAGGTGACCGGCACCTCCGTCATGGTGAACAGGAAGGTCAGTACGGTCAGGCCCAGCGAAATGGAAATCGGCATGCCGGTCAGCATCAGCGCCAGCAGCAGGCCGAAAATGATCAGCGCGCTCATGGACGGCCTCCACGGTTGATGTCGTGCGGGTGCAGATTGTCCAGCGTCTCGTCGCCTTCCAGGCCGTCCACATGGCCGTGGTCGTGCTTTGGCAGCGCGCCGGTGCGGATGAAGTTCCAGGCTACTTGCAGGAAGCGGAAGCACATCAGCGAGGAACCGGCCGGGATGGCCAGATAAACCAGCCACATCGGCGCCTCCAGGTCAGGCGAGGTCTGGTCGGTATGGGCGATGTCCCATACGAAATTGCCGCCCATCACCGCGACGATGCCGGTGAACAGCGCGCCGGCCAAGAGGCCGAACACGATGAAGTAGCCGCGGGTTTTGTCCGGCAGGCGGTTGATCAGCACATCGACGCCGACGTGGATGCCGGTGCGCACGCCATAGGCGGCGCCGAACTTGGCCATCCACACAAACAGGTAAACGGTCAGCTCCTGCGCCCACGATAGATTGATGTGGGCGAGGTAGGGTTGCAGGGTGGAAATGCCCGAGCCGTAGCGGTGCAGCACCGCTACGAAGGTGATCAGGGTGGCGGCCCCCATCAGACAGGCAATCATCCACTCCTCGAGATGGTCGAGGATTTTCAGCATGGCGGGTTTCCTCAGCGCATGGAAAAACCGCGCCCGGCAGGGCGCGGCGGATCGCCTTTACTTGGCGGGGTTGAAGCCGGTTTCCTTGTAGATGGCCTTCAGCAGCTCAGGCCCGATGCGGGCGGCCATCTTCTGGTGCACCGGCAGCAGCGCTTTCTTGAACGCCTCGCGCTCCTGCGGCGTGGGGGTATAGACCTGGGTTTTGCCGGATGCCTTGATCGCGGCGACGGCCTTTTCGTTTTCCTGCTTGGCGATCTGGTTGGCGTAGACGGTGGCGTCCTGCACCGCGCTGTCCAGCTGAGTGCGCACATCCGCCGGCAGGCCGTCCCAGAACTTCTTGTTGACGATCAGCGCGTAGCCGAGGAAACCGTGCTGGGTCAGCGTCAGGTTTTTCTGCACCTCATAGGACTTGCTGGTGTACAGATTGGAGGCTTCCAGCTCGGTGCCATCCACCACACCGGTCTGCAGCGCCTGGTACACCTCGGAGAAGGCCATCACCTGCGGCAGCGCGCCCAGCGTGCGCATTTCCTCTTCCAGTACCTTGGACGACTGGATGCGGATCTTCATGCCCTTCAGGTCTGCCGGGTTCTTGATCGGCTTGTTGGCCGAGAAGTTCTTGAAGCCGTTGTCCCAATAGGCCAGGCCCTTGATGCCCTTGCCCTCCAGCTTGCCCAGCAGTTGCTTGCCGATGGGCCCGTGCATCACCTTGTTGACTTGGTCGTAGTTGTCGAACACATAGGGCAGATCGAATACTTCGAATTCTTTCACGCCCAGCGGGCCGAATTTGGCCAGGCTGGGGGCCAGCATCTGCACCGCGCCCAGTTGCAGCGCTTCCAGTTCTTCCTTGTCCTTGTACAACTGGCTGTTGGGATAAACCTGTACCTTGACGCGGCCGTGGGTGCGTTGCTCGGCCAGTTTTTTGAAGTATTCCGCCGCCTTGCCCTTGGGCGTGTCCGGCGCCACCACGTGGCTGAACTTGATGACGATTTCGCCGGCCGCCTGGGCTGCGCCGGACAGGGTGAGGCTGGCGCAGAATGCCAGCGCGATATGCTTGAGCTTCATGTAAGGTTCTCCATCCATTTGTAGCGTTGTTTGATGTTATGGGCCGGATCGAGCCGGCGGTTTTACTTCTTAAAGTATAAGCTCCATGCCGCGCTGACCATTAGGGAATTCCAGAACAGGGGCATGTTGCCCCGGCTTGGCGCGGGCGCGTTATCATCAAGGTCGTTTCCTGCCCGGCTACCCGACATGCCTGTTACCGATTCCTCTCTTCGCCGTACCCCGCGTCTGCTATGGCCGAGCGTCAGCCTTGCGCTGATCGCGCTGCTGCTGGCCCTGTGCAGCCTCAGCTATCTGGTGTACCGAGACTGGCGCGACGAGCAGCAGGACAATTTGATCCAGGAAGTGCTGTGGCTGGAGCAGTCGCTGCGCATGCATCTGGAGGGACATCAGGAGTGGGCGGACACCCTGGCGCGCGACATCGCCGCCGGCAAGACAGACAGCGCCCGTTTTGCCCATTTGGCGGCGTTTTACCTGCGCGAAAATCCCGAGCTGGTGACGCTGGAGCGGGTGGGGCTGAATCATCAGGTGGAGTGGGACCCGCACGGCATCCGCCGCGACGGCCGGCAGCTCAACTCTTCAGAATATGACGCGTTGTGGCGCGCCGGCCGCCTAATGCGGGCCAGCTACGGCGCCCCGTATCAGGGCGTCGACGGCAAATACCGTTTCGACCTGGCAGTGCCGCTGGTGCGCGACGGCCAGCTGCTGGGGGGCATCCGCGTGTCTTACCTGCTGGATGGCCTGCTGTACCACCAGGTGCCATGGTGGATCGCCTCCAAGAACTACATCAGCATTCTGGACGTGGGCGGCAAGACGCTGGCGCAAAAGTTCGACGCCGCCGAGCAGCCGGGCAATATCTCGCACCAGACCAGCTTTGATCCGCCTGGCTATGGCCTGTACCTGCGGGCGGTCAGCTATCGCAGCGGCCTGGGGCTGACGCTGCCGGTGCTGACCGGCATCATCATCGTGCTGCTGCTGACGCTGCTGTACGCGGTGTGGCGCATCCGCCGCCATATGCGCGAGCGGGCCGCGACGGAACAGAAGCTGGCGCAGGAGGTGTCGCTGCGCCAGGCGATTGAGGACTCGATGAAAAGCGGCTTGGTGGCGGTTGGGCTGGAAGGGGAGATCGTCCGCGTCAACCGCGCCTTTTGCGACATGCTGGGCTTCGCGCCGGAGGAACTGGTGGGCCGCCATCCGCCGCATCCGTTCTGGCCGCAGGACCAGCACGGCGTGCTGGCCGAGGCGATGGATGCCGTGCGCGACAATCGCCAGCAGGAGCAGGGTTTTGAACTGACGCTGATGCGCAAGCGCGGCGACACGCTGGTAGTGCGCTTGTTCGCCACCCCGCTGGTGCAGGAAGACGGCAGCCAGCATGGCTGGATCGCCTCGATGTTCGACATCACCGAGCGCCAGCGACAGCGCAAGGAAATGGACGCGGCGCATCGCCGTTTCCTCACCGTGCTCAATGGCCTGGCCGCCGGCGTCTGCGTGGTGGACCAGGGCAGCGGCCAGCTGCTGTACGCCAATCCGGGCTTTGCCGAGATGTGGCAAGTGGGCGACGCCGACGCGCCGTGCTGCGTGCTGCTGCCGGGCCTGCGCGCCGGCCGCGATGGCGACGAGTACGGCCAGGAGTTCATCATCACCGGCGAACGTTGTCTGCTGCTGCGCCGCCGCCGCATCGAGTGGGTGACCGGCGAAACCGCCTGGCTGGCCATCCTCAGCGATGTCACCGCCGAGCGTCGGCGCGAAGAGCGCGAACAGGCGCAGCAGGAACGGTTCCAGAACACCGCGCGGCTGATCGCCATGGGCGAAATGGCGTCCACGCTGGCGCATGAGCTGAACCAGCCGCTCACCGCCATCCACACCTACGCCGCCGGCGTCAGCCGCCGGCTGCCGGAGGAACTGGCCCTGCCGGCGGGCGTGCGCGACGCCATCCAAGCGATCGCCGAACAATCGCGCCGCGCCGCGCAAATCGTCAGCAGCATCCGCGCCTTCGTCAAAAAGCATGAGCCGCAGCTGGAGCGGGTGGAGCCGGCGCGCGTGGTGCAGCGCGCGCTGATCCTGGCCGAGCCGCTGGCCGCCAAGAACGGCGTCAATCTGCAGCTGGAACCAGACCGCCGCCCCTGCCAGGTAGACATGGACCCAGTGCTGATCGAGCAAGTGCTGCTGAACTTGATGAAGAACGCCATCGAAGCGCTGGTGGAAGCCGGCACCCCGCGCCCCGGCGTGGAGCTGCATACCTGCGTGGGCAACGGCAAATGGCGGGTGGAAGTGGTGGACAACGGCCCAGGACTGGCCGCCGGCATGCAGGACAACTTGTTCACGCCGTTCTACTCCACCAAGCCGGAAGGCATGGGCATCGGCCTCAACATCTGCCGCTCCATCGTGGAATTCCACCGCGGCGAATTCGGCGCCGTCAGCAGCCCGGAGGGCGGCTGCGTGTTCTGGTTCAGCCTGCCGCTGGCCGGCGCTGAGCTGGGAGGGGCAGGGGGCTGGTCAAACGAAATGCCGTCGTGCTAGTATTTCCGCATCGATATCCATCGACGGGCCGATAGCTCAGCTGGGAGAGCGCTGCGTTCGCAATGCAGAGGTCGGGAGTTCGATCCTCCTTCGGTCCACCAAAGAATATCAAGGGTTTAGCATAGTTGTGACGGGAAGCATAAATTGGCCGAAACGGCCAGCTTATACTTCCCGTTTCGCATTTCTAGCCACTCCGTCGTCCCAAGCTCATTCCGCTTTTCTCAATCCTCATCCCTTGGAAGCGTTGCTCAGCAAGGTTTTCCGCGTTTGAAACGCCGTTCCGGCGCTTGGCCAGCTTATGGGTACAAATTGTCGATTTTGGCCAGCTTATGGTTCCCAACAGAAGAGTACGATACTTGTTAGGGGGACTGGGTGATGTGCGGGGATGCTGTTCGGCCGATGTAGCAATCTGGATTGGATGCATTAACTGGCAGTTTTGTGATATTCGTCCGTCATCCGAAAGTGGCCACAAGAACTGGGACAATTCATAGCCATTGAGCAATAAGGCAGCAAAGACTCCATGCTCGAAGCTGGCCAGCTTGGTGCGCAGGTAGTTCTTGGCCAGAGCTCGCAAAGTGAACCACATTACCTTTGGAGTCTTCTGGTCGATGACATACCTCGCGGCTTCCCGATTTGTATCAGCAGTAGCTGGCAGATAATGCCCCTGGTCGTTACGCACCAGCAGCGAGGAATCGAAAGACTGAGAAAGTTTCGACATGATCGTGCTCCGGTTGCTCGGGTGGAATTGCCTGGAAACAGCAAGACTGCCCACTTCCGGTCTGCCGATGCCGCGATAGGCAAGCGCAGCGCGCAGGTCACGCAGGGTAGGAGGCGTCAGGGATCAAAGCCGAATGACCGCGACTCGGTACAAGGCGCGGGGTGTAGCCCGCGAGCCCGGCGGCAGAATGCGGGGATGCCTGGTCGTTAGTAATAGGCAAATGACATTGTGGCGCAATTGAGCTACAATGTAGCTACAAAATACCTTGAGGCATGTAATGGCAAGCAGCGATATCGTTCGCGCTCGAATTGACGGGCATATCAAAGAGGAAGCCACTAATGTGCTGGCTGGAATGGGCTTGTCTGTTTCAGATGCCATTAGGATGCTGCTCACCCGCATTGCGGCTGACAAAGCGCTTCCCTTTGATATCAATCGTATCCAAGCCCAGTCCAATGCCAAAAGGTCATGATGTTTGCCTGAAAACAATCAAGAACATTAAGTCGCGGGCATAAAGCCATGGATCACATACAGCAGCTCAACTACGAAAAAGATTTCCGCATTGCTTTCTTGGAATCTAAGGGGGATGGCTTTCAACGTCTGTTCGAGAAACTGATGTCGAAAGCCCATCCTAACGATTTCATGGCCTGCCGGCCTTGGGGGAATGTTGGTGATCGAAAAAACGATGGATATCTGCCATCGGAGCGAATCCTGTATCAGAGTTACGCCCCCAATGAATTGAGTGCCACCGAAGCCATCAAGAAAATTAATGAGGATTTCGAGGGTGCCAAAGAGCACTGGGAGAAATATTTCGATGAGTGGACCTTCGTCCATAATGCTCCCGATGGCCGCCTTGGCCCCCACATCATTGAAGCGTTGGCTAAGCTCAGGCAGGAAAATCCGAAGATCAGAATTGGCCATTGTGGGTATGAAGAGATGCTGGCGAAGTTCCGACAGTTGAGCCTGCAGGATCTTGAATCTTGGTTTGGCCCCTCGCTGACAATGGAGGCGAATGTAAATCTGGGATACGGCGATCTGATCGCTGTGCTTACC
>NZ_JAELTR010000139.1:0-905 GCF_016428945.1 Chromobacterium sp. ASV23 | reverse complement strand
CGAGTTCGCTTTTGTTTGCACTGTAAGTGGTGGAGGATGACGGGATCGAACCGACGACCCCCTGCTTGCAAAGCAGGTGCTCTCCCAACTGAGCTAATCCCCCGCTAAACCCGAAATACCGCGTTGCTCAGTCGCTCGTGTGCATCAGCACACGTCGCTTCTTCGCGCCTTGTCTTTCGGCTTTATCTCCGGGTGCCAGTTCAGATCACCCAGATGAATACTGGTGGGTCTGGTAGGACTCGAACCTACGACCCCTGCGTTATCAACACAGTGCTCTAACCAGCTGAGCTACAAACCCAGTTGACTCGGCAGCTTGCGCTGCCATGCCCTTAACCACAAATAACCGATAGGTTGTAAGTACTTGACGATCGCCTTCTCTAGAAAGGAGGTGATCCAGCCGCAGGTTCCCCTACGGCTACCTTGTTACGACTTCACCCCAGTCATGAATCCCACCGTGGTAAGCGGCCTCCTTGCGGTTAGCCTACCCACTTCTGGTGAAACTCACTCCCATGGTGTGACGGGCGGTGTGTACAAGACCCGGGAACGTATTCACCGCAGCATGCTGATCTGCGATTACTAGCGATTCCGACTTCACGCACTCGAGTTGCAGAGTGCGATCCGGACTACGATCGGTTTTATGAGATTGGCTCCACCTCGCGGCTTCGCGACCCTCTGTACCGACCATTGTATGACGTGTGAAGCCCTGCTCATAAGGGCCATGAGGACTTGACGTCATCCCCACCTTCCTCCGGTTTGTCACCGGCAGTCTCATTAGAGTGCCCAACTTAATGATGGCAACTAATGACAAGGGTTGCGCTCGTTGCGGGACTTAACCCAACATCTCACGACACGAGCTGACGACAGCCATGCAGCACCTGTGTTACGGCTCCCTTTCGGGCACCAAG
>NZ_JAELTR010000138.1:0-1010 GCF_016428945.1 Chromobacterium sp. ASV23 | reverse complement strand
GCGCCGGTCACGTCGGTCGTACGGAAGTAGAACTGCGGACGGTAGTTCGCGAAGAACGGGGTGTGACGGCCACCTTCGTCCTTGGACAGCACGTACACGGAAGCTTGGAACTCGGTGTGCGGAGTGATGGAACCCGGCTTGGCCAGCACTTGGCCACGCTCAACGTCTTCACGCTTGGTGCCACGCAGCAGCACGCCCACGTTGTCGCCGGCTTGACCTTGGTCCAGCAGCTTGCGGAACATTTCCACGCCGGTGCAGGTGGTCTTCACGGTAGCCTTCAGGCCCACGATTTCCAGTTCTTCACCAACCTTCACGATACCGCGCTCAACGCGACCGGTCACCACGGTGCCACGGCCGGAGATCGAGAACACGTCTTCGATCGGCAGCAGGAACGGCTTGTCGATGGCGCGTTCCGGAGTCGGAATGTAGGAGTCCAGAGCAGCAGCCAGACGGAAGATGGATGGTTCGCCCATTTCGGATTGGTCGCCTTCCAGCGCCAGACGAGCGGAGCCGATCACGATCGGGGTGTCGTCGCCCGGGAAGTCGTAGGAAGACAGCAGATCGCGCACTTCCATTTCCACCAGTTCCAGCAGCTCAGCGTCGTCAACCAGGTCAGCCTTGTTCAGGTAAACGATGATGTACGGCACGCCAACCTGACGGGACAGCAGGATGTGTTCGCGGGTTTGCGGCATCGGACCATCAGCGGCCGAGCAAACCAGGATCGCGCCGTCCATCTGGGCAGCACCGGTAATCATGTTCTTAACGTAGTCGGCGTGACCCGGGCAGTCTACGTGAGCGTAGTGGCGCGCTTCGGTTTCGTATTCAACGTGCGCGGTATTGATGGTAATACCACGAGCCTTCTCTTCCGGCGCGCTGTCGATCTGGGAGTAATCCTTAGCTTCGCCACCGAACTTCTTGGACAGAATGGTGGTGATAGCGGCGGTCAGAGTGGTTTTACCATGGTCAACGTGACCGATGGTGCCGACGTTTACGTGCGGTTTGGTCCGCTC
>NZ_JAELTR010000137.1:0-1077 GCF_016428945.1 Chromobacterium sp. ASV23 | reverse complement strand
ACTTGCACTGCAAGAGATAGGAAATACCAGTTATTTCTTTGAACTTGCGTGCCAGAAAATTTGCTATGAGATTGAACTGAAGAGTTTGATCCTGGCTCAGATTGAACGCTGGCGGCATGCTTTACACATGCAAGTCGAACGGCAGCACGGGAGCTTGCTCCTGGTGGCGAGTGGCGAACGGGTGAGTAATGCATCGGAATGTACCGTGTAATGGGGGATAGCTCGGCGAAAGCCGGATTAATACCGCATACGCCCTGAGGGGGAAAGCGGGGGATCGAAAGACCTCGCGTTATACGAGCAGCCGATGTCTGATTAGCTAGTTGGTGAGGTAAGAGCTCACCAAGGCGACGATCAGTAGCGGGTCTGAGAGGATGATCCGCCACACTGGGACTGAGACACGGCCCAGACTCCTACGGGAGGCAGCAGTGGGGAATTTTGGACAATGGGCGCAAGCCTGATCCAGCCATGCCGCGTGTCTGAAGAAGGCCTTCGGGTTGTAAAGGACTTTTGTTCGGGAGGAAATCCCGCTGGTTAATACCTGGCGGGGATGACAGTACCGGAAGAATAAGCACCGGCTAACTACGTGCCAGCAGCCGCGGTAATACGTAGGGTGCAAGCGTTAATCGGAATTACTGGGCGTAAAGCGTGCGCAGGCGGTTGTGCAAGTCTGATGTGAAAGCCCCGGGCTCAACCTGGGAACGGCATTGGAGACTGCACGACTAGAGTGCGTCAGAGGGGGGTAGAATTCCGCGTGTAGCAGTGAAATGCGTAGAGATGCGGAGGAATACCGATGGCGAAGGCAGCCCCCTGGGATGACACTGACGCTCATGCACGAAAGCGTGGGGAGCAAACAGGATTAGATACCCTGGTAGTCCACGCCCTAAACGATGTCAACTAGCTGTTGGGGGTTTGAATCCTTGGTAGCGTAGCTAACGCGTGAAGTTGACCGCCTGGGGAGTACGGCCGCAAGGTTAAAACTCAAAGGAATTGACGGGGACCCGCACAAGCGGTGGATGATGTGGATTAATTCGATGCAACGCGAAAAACCTTACCTGCTCTTGACATGTACGGAACTTG
>NZ_JAELTR010000136.1:0-1222 GCF_016428945.1 Chromobacterium sp. ASV23 | reverse complement strand
CCCCCCCCCCCCCCCCCCCCCCCCCCCCCCCCCCCCCCCCCCCCCCCCCCCCCCCCCCCCCCCCCCCCCCCCCCCCCCCCCCCCCCCCCCCCCCCCCTCCCCCCCCCCCCCCCTATATTCATTTTAAAATAGAAAAAAATATTAGTAAGATAAATTTAAATAAAGACATATATGATCAACTTTTGAGTGTAAAAGAAATTCTACACCAAAATATTGAGTATTGGTCGCCCTCTGCAATGACTGGACTAACCAATAATGAAATTGCTAAAGTATTAAATGAGTATGCACCATTCCTTCCGGGAATCCTATCATCGGTCACGGATTTAGAAAGCTCTCCTGAATTCACAAGGGAGTTAGCATCTGACATGAAGAGAAAAAAGCCATTCCATGCATTAGATGATGGGAGAATCGCCATATGGCTTTCTGATGATGTTGCACAATTTAATAATATTCAAGTTAATGCGCTGCCATCTGGATGGCAACACATATCCTCAATTATTCACTGGCTCGAAAGCGTTCCAAATGAGTCTATATGCCTACTAGAAGAGCCAGAAACGCATTTACATCCTAGACTCCAGAGAGTACTCGCGCAAAAAATTGACCAACTAGTCACAGAAAAAAACCTACAAATATTTATATCCACCCACTCTACTGTTTTTCAACAATTCAATGTTTGGCAGAACAGTATGCAAGTATTTGAAGTAACCGCAAATACTGTGCGGCCAATGAGTTCGATTTGGAATATTCTAGACATGCTTGGAATCAAAGGTGCAGACATATCTCAAAGCAATGGAATTATTTGGGTGGAAGGACCATCTGATAGACTGTATATAAAGCATTGGCTAAAACTATGGTGCGAAGCAAATAAGGTACACACACCTATTGAAAATGTTGATTATGTATTTTCCATTTATGGTGGTGCTCTCTTATCGCACTTTAGCGCAGATGGAAGCAAGTCATTCATAGACTTACTTAAGATAAATAGAAACTGCGTTGTAGTCATTGACAGTGATTTAGATTTTGAAAAAGATGCGTCGGGAGAATTAAAGTGCAAAAACACTAACGGGACAAAGTCCCGCATTATTGACGAGATAAAAAGCATAGATAGCAAATCATGCTATACCTGGGTAACTGATGGATATACCATTGAGTCTTACCTACCTGATGACTGTCTCTTATACACATCTGACGCTGCCGACGACAGCACGGAGGTGTAGATGTT
>NZ_JAELTR010000135.1:0-1270 GCF_016428945.1 Chromobacterium sp. ASV23 | reverse complement strand
CCCCCCCCCCCCCCCCCCCCCCCCCCCCCCCCCCCCCCCCCCCCCCCCCCCCCCCCCCCCCCCCCCCCCCCCCCCCCCCCCCCCCCCCCCCCCCCCCCCCCCCCTTCTCACCCACCCCCCCACCACCCACACCAACACCTCCGTGCTGTCGTCGGCAGCGTCAGATGTGTATAAGAGACAGACAAGACATCATGCAACGCAAAACAACCGCATGGCACAAGCCCTGCGGTTTTTTGTTATCTATTTCCGGCTGCGCTCCTCAGCCCAAGCGATGTGAAGTGTTGGTATCTATGTTGGCATCAAGCGTACCATCGCTGTCGATACCAACAGTAGACACATGCTGCTCCCACATTCACCCCCAAGCCCCCTTCTTCATCCTGCTGACAGCTCGTCCTGCTTGGAGTTGCTTTTGACGTCGGTACGTCACCCCAAATTAATGACCATGACACAACCCATGGCAATGACGATTGGATTATGGGAAAATAAAATCGTTTATTGCACGCACTTGGAAACCGCCGTGTAATACAAGAAGTAGTAATCATTCTTCTTAGGAGTATCCCGAGAAAATCTAGCCTTCATTTTATCCAGCACAACCCTTGGTCCTTATTCAACCATTCTTTAATTAATTACACATGACAACTATTGCTTGCTGGTTCAACAAAGAAAATGGGAAATCATCAATCTGGATGTGTGGAGATAGCAAAATAACAAACTCAGAAAAATCTATGCTACTTGAGTCAGGCCCAAAGATTTTTTCTATCCCGATTCGCTGCTTCAAAGATAGTAACAACGGATTTTTTAATGAGTTGTTTTTTAGCTCCACCATAGGAATTGCATTCGCAGGAAATGCCTTAGTTGGGCTCACCCTCACCTCAGCACTCTCTACTTGTCTAGCACGCTTAAACTCCACAAATTTACCACCTGCACTTGATGACATCGCCAACTGTGCACTTAATTTACTCCAGATGTACGTAAAGCAAGTTGGTGCAATTGCCGGAAATATGGCACTTTGCGAAGTTGCAACTATAGGCTTCTGCCCGATTGAAAATAGGTACAAAATCTATCACCTAACTCCAAATCTTGAATCAGGGGAGCTTAATTATAAATTAGTCACTTACCTTGAAAACTGTCTCTTATACACATCTGACGCTGCCGACGACAGCACGGAGGTGGTGGTGTGGGGGGGGGGCGGGGGGGGGGAGGGGGGGGGGGGGGGGGGGGGGGGGGGGGGGGGGGGGGGGGGGGGGGGGGGGGGGGGGGGGGGGGGGGG
>NZ_JAELTR010000134.1:0-1318 GCF_016428945.1 Chromobacterium sp. ASV23 | reverse complement strand
TGACGCTGTCCCTCGGCAACGGCAGCATCGCCGCCGAACAGCTGCTGCCGCTGGCACTGGACGGCGAGGAAGGGGTGTCCCGGTCCTACCGCTTCACCGTCACCTGTTTGTCGCCCGACGGCGCCATCGAACTGAAGACCCTGCTCGGCCAGCCGGCCCGCGTCGGCATCGCGGACGCGCAAGGCGGCGAGTCCATCCGCTGCGGCGTGGTCAGCCAGGCGGAGCTGACGGGCGCCGACGGCGGCTTCGCCCAGTACCGGCTGACCATCGAGCCGCCGCTGGCGCTGCTGCGCCACCGCCGCACCTCGCGGGTGTTCCAGGACCTGACCGTCCCGCAGATCATCGAGCAGATCCTGCAGGAGCATCAGGCCGCCAACCCCGCCTTCGCCCGCGGCCAGGCGCTGGCGATGCAAGTCGGCCAGGCCGATCCGCGCAGCTACTGCCTGCAATACCGCGAGAGCGACTACGACTTCATCGTGCGCCTGCTGCACGAAGAGGGTTATGCCTGGCGCTTCGAACATGTGGACGGTGATTCGCCCCAGGTCAAGCTGGTGGTGTTCGACGACGTCTACAGCCTGCCGCCGGCCGAGATCGAGCGCGTGCGCTTCCACCGCAGCGACGCCACCGAGGAAGAAGACGGCCTGACCGAGTGGCAGAGCCGCCGCCAGATCGTGCCCGGCCAGGTGGCGCTGGCGACGTTCGACTACCAGCCGGTATCCACCCAGCAGGTCGGCGACCAAAGCCGCATTGAACAAGGCAAGGACGGCGCGGCGCTGCAATCCACCCTGCAGGACTACGATCCGCAAGGGCTGTATTACGCCGGCGACGCCGAACAGCTCGCCCGCTACGCCCAACTGCGGCAGCAGGCTTACGACCTGCAGGCCAAACAGTTTGAAGGCGGCGGCACCATCCGCGGCCTGACCGCCGGCGAATGGTTCCGCCTGGACGAGCACCCGGCGCACGAAACCGACAGCGCGCAAGACCGCGAATTCGTCGTCACCGGCCAAACCATCCAGGCGCGCAACAACCTGCCGCAAGACCTGGCCCAGCAGCTGAACCTGGCGGCGCCCGGTTTGCTGGCGGCCGGACTCGCCACCGACGCCGTGCCGTTTGGCGCGGAACAGACGGCCGCCCCGTTCACCAGCCGCATCCAGGCCCAGCGCCGCGGCATCCCGCTGACGCCGGCCTACGCCCACACCGCGCAGGCCAAACCCACCTCGCTGGGCGTGCAAACCGCCACCGTGGTCGGCCCGGCCGAGCCGACAGACCAAGCCGCCGACGAGATCTACACCGACGGCCAGGGCCGCATCAAGGTGCA
>NZ_JAELTR010000133.1:0-1458 GCF_016428945.1 Chromobacterium sp. ASV23 | reverse complement strand
CCCCCCCCCCCCCCCCCCCCCCCCCCCCCCCCCCCCCCCCCCCCCCCCCCCCCCCCCCCCCCCCCCCCCCCCCCCCCCCCCCCCCCCCCCCCCCCCCCCCCCCCCCCCCCCCCCCCCTTTTTAATGACCCGGCCACCACCGAGATCTCCACCTCCGTGCTGTCGTCGGCAGCGTCAGATGTGTATAAGAGACAGCTCCATTGCCACTCACAGATGATGTGGCAGAATTGATCCACAAACATACTGCCGGCGTCCCCCGGTTGATTATCGCGCTCTGGATAGCTGCACATCGCGTAGCATTTGAAAAACCGCTAGATACTCTAACACCCATTGATATTGAGCAAGCCGCATCAACTTACCTGTCCCCCGTGCAAGATGCGGTAGAAGCATTAAGGAGCAACGATCCCTTACGAATGGCGCGATATGAGGATCTTTTGCCAACCGATGATTTCTGGAGGGATTTTTTGTCCAACTGAGTCCGATCAGCAGAGCGATTAGTCCAATCGCCAACCTCCGTTCCAGGTGCTACAGGCATTGCCTGTAGCACCTGCAGTAACTCCACACTCGAGCGCCGCAACAACGTTTCCAGTGCCGAGACAGGAACCTCCGCGTTTTCTGCAGCCTCATTCAATGAATAGTCACCCACCAAAAATGCCATTAACCCCTCGAACAGCCTCTGATTACGATTGACATTCTGGCCGAGATTAGGAAGTCCAAGTTCATTCAGCCGTAAAGTAACAATTTGTGCAGTTATAGAGGGGAACGATTTAGCAACATCAGCATGACTGCCCCGATACTCGATATAAGTCTCCCGCAATCGGTTCTCATTCAAAATTATCTTGCCACTCTTACCTCGATTTAGCCTTGCCGATGCTGCTTTGGCACCAGATAAAGCCACAATTGCAGATTGGGCATCTGGATATAATGCAGCCGTAGCGAGAACATAGGCGATGACCGATGACGCACTGGTTTTCTTACACAATACACCATCGATTGGATCAAACCACTCCCCATGCTGCTTATCGGTCAGTTCATGAAATACCTCCTTTAGCCAGACAGACTCGAACTGGCTGATGATAAGATCACTGAGAAGGTCAAACTTGACTGGGCCTGCATAAGTTTGCAGATGGCATTTTTCCGCCTGCAGCTTGAGAACATATGACACATCCCGTACATCCAGCGCATTTGAACGATTCATCAGATAGTCAGCAATCTCGATGAATCGCCGAATAGCTGATGCAGAAAGCAAAAAGGTCATCCATTCATCTGGTACCTGCAGGCTATCCAACAGGAATGCAGTCGGGCTCGACTGAAAAGCTTTTTCATGCGTAATATAGCGCAATGGTTCCAGATGCTGTCGGCATATATAGTGACCTGGAAGTTGCCAAGTCCGGCGCCAATACGTCACCCCTGTATTTGCCAGATCGGCCAGCACACAATGAATGCAATAGTAGGCTCC
>NZ_JAELTR010000132.1:0-1398 GCF_016428945.1 Chromobacterium sp. ASV23 | reverse complement strand
CCCCCCCCCCCCCCCCCCCCCCCCCCCCCCCCCCCCCCCCCCCCCCCCCCCCCCCCCCCCCCCCCCCCCCCCCCCCCCCCCCCCCCCCCCCCCCCCCCCCTTTTTTTCGTGCTGTCGTCGGCAGCGTCAGATGTGTATAAGAGACAGGATGTGCGCAGACTGCATAAAGCAGGATTTGCAGCAGACGGGATGGGCTTACTGGCACGATCATCATCAATATCCTGGCGTTTGGGTGTGCCCAACTCATCGACAGCCCCTGCGTGTCGCACCGGTTCCGTCGTCTGTTTCGCCAAACTATATCTTACCAGATCAATTTTCGTTCAAGGTGGGTTGTCATGGTTTGGCGTGGAATACCAAGTTGCATGAGCTGGCGGTCTTAATCACCGCGCTGGTTGAAGAAGGCCTACAGATTGAAAGGGGGCGCTTGCAACAGCTGTACCAGAGGCGATTAATGGTGCTAGGTTTGTCGAAAGATGCTAATGAAATTTATTTGTCGAGCGTAGCCGCTGACTTCATGAGGCATGTTAGGCAATTCGGTTGCCTACCTGAACTCAATTGTTTGCCAGAAACGGTGCAAACATCTGGGTTGCAACTCGGGAAAGTGTTAAGGGATACTCAGGCTGTAGTTCATCCATTGCGCCACATGTTAGTGATTAGTTGGTTGTGGCGAACCGCGGAGAGCTTTTGGCAAGACTATAAATCATCACTGGAAGCAACACAACCTACTCCTGTTCTTCGGCAGGGTGGGGGATATGCTAGGGTTCGTCCTTCAGCTCCAGCGCGTGGTGAATTTCTGACGTTGCTGAACATGGTGCATCAGTCGCTTGTCTGTCTGGCCGAGATACTGGAAGTGGATCCGGCTACAGTTCGAAGCTGGGCTGCCAAGCAGAATATTAAGCTTCCTTATCACTCTTTGACGTTGACTGATCAACAAGTCGCTTTGCTAGTTGCGCGGCTTCGAGATGGTGTGGAAAAAAACGAAGTGGCTGATCAGTATGGTTTATCGCTCTCGACCGTCACTATGATTTTGAATGCTGAGATTGGCCTCAAAGAGGAGTGGCAGAGTGCCCGATTCGCACGGCAATGCCAACTATCGAGAAATGTCTGGTTGTTGGCTTGTAAGGATTTGCAGTCGGTGCAGTCGGCTTGCTCTGCTTGCGCGAGCGATTTTTTGTGGCTGTACCGGCACGATTATGAGTGGTTAAAGGAAATGTTCATTGCATGGGTTCCTGTCTCTTATACACATCTGACGCTGCCGACGACAGCACGAAAAAAAAAGGTGGTGGGGGGGGGGGGGGGGGGGGGGGGGGGGGGGGGGGGGGGGGGGGGGGGGGGGGGGGGGGGGGGGGGGGGGGGGGGGGGGGGGGGGG
Source organism: Chromobacterium sp. ASV23 (assembly GCF_016428945.1). NCBI lineage: Bacteria > Pseudomonadati > Pseudomonadota > Betaproteobacteria > Neisseriales > Chromobacteriaceae > Chromobacterium > Chromobacterium sp. ASV23. The sequence continues at coordinate 28 of NZ_JAELTR010000132.1, read as the reverse complement.
GGGGGGGGGGGGGGGGGGGGGGGGGGGG
>NZ_JAELTR010000131.1:0-1463 GCF_016428945.1 Chromobacterium sp. ASV23 | reverse complement strand
CCCCCCCCCCCCCCCCCCCCCCCCCCCCCCCCCCCCCCCCCCCCCCCCCCCCCCTTTTGAGTCTCGTGGGCTCGGAGATGTGTATAAGAGACAGTATTATCACTACTCAGGAAGAGGTTGCGTACTATACAAAACAAGCTGGCTTTACAATGCATGATTTTCAGATATTAAATTTTCCAGATGTTCCAGCGGTAGAAAAGAGATATATCATTTGCAGTAAGAAAGTTTCAACTGACATCATTCAAAGATTGAATGAAGTAATAGGCGCAAAGATTCGCTGAAAAAGTCTTGGTGTTGATGTGGTTTAGCTAACGGTACGGGCGATCCCTGCTGATTATTTCAATAACTAGGGTGTTTCAGCCAGAATGTTGAATTGGTAAATGTTTCTTTTAATATGATGGGCATGCATCGATGGCCTCTGTTAACTGTTTTAATTTGGCAGCCGGTATGAGGAAAATATATTTATTATTAATGGTGTTTGCATGTTTTTTTATTTTAATGGCGTCTGCTGAAGAGCAGGTGCCTCAGTCACTTCTTGTATTCTATTATTATGATAGGCCACCATTTCATTTTATTAATCCTAATGGTCGTCCCGATGGATTTATTGTAAAAATGACTGATAATATTTTGGCGGAGGCAAATATATCCCACGTTTGGAAGCTGGTGCCTGCTTATAGAGTCCTTAATATTATAAAGAATGACGAAGGTTTAAACTGCTCTACTGGCTGGTACAAGACAAAAGAAAGAGAAGAGTACGCCAATTTTACTCTGCCAATTTATCGGAACAAACCTTTGGTTGCTATAGCCAGGATTAACTTTCCTGTAGCGGAAAATATTACAGCGAAACAACTTTTTTCTATCCCGGGGGTGCATATTTTAATAAAAAAAGGCTTTACAATCGGTGACTATATGAACAAGTTGCTTGAGAAAGTTCCGATAAGTCAGATTCAATCGGTTACCACCGAGCAAGTTGGCCTTGTTAAAATGATTCAGGCAGGGCGATCTGATTTTTCAATATTGACCACTGAAGAAGTAGAAGCCTTTCGAGAACAGCCTGAGATGTTAAAAAACATCAAGATATTGACTTTGCCAGATGTGCCATCCGGAGATGAGCGATTTATTATTTGCAATAAAAAAGTCGATATGAGTTTCATGGTGAAAATTAATGCTGCCATTGAAAAATTAAAATTGAACAAGGCTAAATAATTATTATCGGAAATCTATAGCTATCTGTGCTTGGGGCACTTGCTAAGCTGCGGCACTGCCGGATTTGTGTAACAGAGCTGCTTACTATATCACCGGACTGCCGGATCAAGGAGGGAGCGTCTATACCTTAATAGAGCCACGTGAGACTGACTTTTGGCGGCTCACTGACTGGCTTCAAGGAAGTTTAAGACGCTTGATCGTCGCATTTATTTTCTCTATTGTCGCAGCTGGCACTGCTTTGCTACAGAGTATAAAGC
>NZ_JAELTR010000130.1:0-1487 GCF_016428945.1 Chromobacterium sp. ASV23 | reverse complement strand
GAGTCTCGTGGGCTCGGAGATGTGTATAAGAGACAGGGATAATCCGGTCCTTCACTACCACAAGCATTTCCGCCACCAATATCTCTAGGGTTATTCGCATTCAATCTAGGCACTCTCGCCAGGCACGGGGTCAGCAGCGTCGCACACGTTCAGCAAGTAAAACCAGCTCTTCAGCTGATGGCGGTGATGGTACCCCCCACTCTAGTTCACATTCATTCGTTCTAGAAATTTTCATCCTCGCTTTCGCTTTCTTTTTTCTACATCCCCCCCGCAAATCTCTTACTCCAGTTCCATCCAACGCAACTGCACTCTCCCACATCAGCAAATCGCTGAATATTATTTTATCCCTCAATTACACCACAGCTGTTAATAAAGAAAAAAACAAGGCTTTAGCCAGCTTACCCCTCCCATCTCTTCACCCCCAACTCCAAACTGACACAACAGCCAAACTCGCTCTTCCGAAGCACATTCATTCAATTTACTTACGCTTTTTTCCATCGATCTACAACAAAAAAAAATGGAGCAAACAATGACTCCATACATCGATCCGAAATTAGCGATTTTGCGCAGGAAAGAGGTTGAAAAAAAGATTGGACTTTCCCGCTCAACAATTTATGCATTAATGGATGCAAAAAGCCCATACCACGACCCTTCATTTCCCAAACCGATTTCATTAGGAGCAAAAGCAGTCGGTTGGATTGAAACAGAATTGGATTCATGGCTATATAATCGCATGAATTCCCGCTTTCACAACTAGGTTAGCCGCTATCCATTTTTTAAAATTGAAAAACCTTGTACATGTTAGGTAGCAAAACATGTACAAGTTAGTTGCCAACAACCTGCAGCAGGGGTCAATCCTGCTGCAGACCTTTAAGCTTTATAGTCCTAAGTAGGTATAGCAATACTTGCGCACAACCAGGAAAAACGCCTCGCAACTCACGAAAGCGCCCTGCAATACCGGAAGAATACCAGTCCCTGCAAGGGTTACAATTTCTGGTTTTGTTATTATTCTTAACGCTTGAATCAATAACTTAGAAAGGAAAAATCATGTACCTCCTGCACGACAATTCACAAAAAGCAAACCATGCCAAATATCATCCAAGGGAAGACTCCTCACAAATCCCCTTCCAGAAGATTAACAATATAATCTATCTGCTAGACAACGATAAGTATCAGCTTAGCAGTAACACTCGCGAAATAACTTCAATTCTAAAGCACATCATCAACAGTGAGGACCCTATCCTGCATGTTTTCCACTATATTGCTGCCAAAAAAATGGCAGCTCAAGCATAGACAAAGAAATTAAACGCGTTACAAATTTCGCAATTAACAACTACCCTGATCGCCATCATGACATCTATCAATTCAACCCTTACATTCAGCTTCTTTTGGAAGTTTATCAAGAAATGCCCATATCAACAAACCCATACATAAGCTGTCTCTTATACACATCTCCGAGCCCACGAGACTCCGCCAATTATCTCGTA
>NZ_JAELTR010000012.1:0-85033 GCF_016428945.1 Chromobacterium sp. ASV23 | reverse complement strand
CCCCCCCCCCCCCCCCCCCCCCCCCCCCCCCCCCCCCCCCCCCCCCCCTTTTGAGTCTCGTGGGCTCGGAGATGTGTATAAGAGACAGGGGTATTGCGCCTCCCGGTGGGTGTGGCGGCTGATGCGGTCGCGCAGGCCGTATTGGTGGACGCGGGCGATGCGTTCCACTTGGCGCAGGAAACCGATCTCGACGCCGCCGGCTGTGGCCTCGATCTTGAGCCAGCGCGCGCTGCGCAGCTTGGCGAACATCTGGCGGCGGATGACGCCCTTTTGCTGGCGGAATTGCGGCCGGCGCGGGGCGTAGCCGCTGCCGTCCGGGTTTTGCTGGGCGGCGATGCGCTTTTGCTGGCTTTGGCGCAGAGCGCGGCCGATGTCGCGGGCCAGGGCGCGGCGGGCGGCCGGCGCCACCTTGTGCAGCAGGCCGGACAGCTCGGACTCAAGCCGGGCGATTGTCATAGACGGTTTCGCCCTTCACGGTGATGGTCCAGTATTCGACGCCGGCGAAAGGTTCCGCCGGCTCGCCGTAGTGGGTGGCGGTGACGTTGCCGTCCTGGCCGACTTCCACGCGGACGCCTTCGGACAGCTGCAGGGTGATCTGCACATCCACCGCCGTGGCGCTGATCCATTCCACTTCAAAGCGGAAACCTTTCTCCAGCCGTTCCGAGTTTTGCACCAGCGGCGGCTCGTTCTGCTCGATCCAGGCGCGCAATGGAATGACGAGCTGGTCCAGATGGCCGGTGAAATCGGTAATGACCAGCTTCAGCGTGTAGCGGTAGCCGAAATGCAGCCGGCCCGGCGCGGTGACGATGCCGCCATCTTCCACCAGCATGATCAGCCGTTCCGGGTTGTCGCGGAGCGCCGGCAAGGCGGCCTCGACAGCGCGGCGCAGGTCAGCGGGTTTGTTCATGGTCTTCCTGGCACTGCACGCAGCGGGTGCAGCCGGCAACGATGCGCTGGCGCGCTTCCGGTATCGGCTCGGCGCAGTCTTCGCAGTGGCTCAGGCTGGCGCCGTGGGTGAGGTGGGCGAACTGGCGGGCGAGGGCTTCTTCGCGCTGGCGTTGCTCCAGTTCCTGGGCGCGGTCGTAGAAATCAGTCATGGCGTTGTTGGCATTGGATGATGTGGTGGATCTGCGCGGCGCACTGCTCAAGCGCCGCCCGGTGTTGCTGCCAGCTGTCCGCCAGCTGGGTGTTGGTGGTCGGCGCCAGCGCCGGCAGCGCGCAGGGCGTCACCGTCGGGCAGCGCTGGATCAGCAGCGGGCGCGAAGGCGGGCTGGCCGGTGGTGTCGAGCAGGCGGGCAACAGGCTCAGGGATAGCAGCGCTAGCCCAGGCAGCAGCGGCAGGCGTGGCATGGATGGCGGTCTCCAGTTTCGTCGCGGCGGCGGCGTGTTGACGGGATAGGGCAGACAGCTGGCTGGCCAGCTCGCGGTTGGCGGCTTGCTGCTGCTGGATGGCGGCGTCCTGGGCGGCCAGCTGTTCGGCCTGGGCGCGGTTGCGTTCGGCCAGCGTGGCGCTGTCGCGCAGCGCGGCGGCCAAGCTGGAGGCCTGGCGCTGGAGCTGGCCGCTTTGCTGCCACAGGGTGTAGCCGGCCAGCAGGGCGGCGGCGAGCAGCAGGTTCAGCAGCAGGCGGCGGATCAGTGGCATCAGCGCGGCGATCATGCGGCCAGCCTTTCCGCGCGCTCGTAGGCGGCCTGCAGCTTGGCGTCGTAGAGGTTTTCTTTGTAGGCCGGGCCGTTGTAGAGCCGGGCCACTTCCGCCCATTTCTTGGCTTGCAGTGCCTTTAGCAAAGCCGGCTCGGCCAGGATGAAGCGCACGAAGGCGTCGAGCTGGGCCGGCTCGCCGGACTCCATCGCTAGGCGCCATTCGCAAGCCCCGACATAGCCCAGGCGTTGCCAGTGATAGCCCATGATCTGAAACGCGCCCCAGCTGCAAGACTCGATGGCCAGCTGTTCGCCGCCGATGATGGCCAAGCTGGCGAAGCGCGCCCACTCGGCCGCGCCGCCGGCGTAGCCGCCGCGCGCCTGGTTGCAGATGGCCGGGTATTGCGCGGCCAGGCTGTCGGCCTGTTTGCCGGCGCGCTGATAAGCGACATGGCGTTCCAGCAGAATGACGGGGCGGCCGTCGGCCAGGAAACCGCTGCCGCGCGACTCCACCGCATTGATGGCCTTGACCACGGACACGCCGACGCCCAGGCGCTCGGCGGCGTCCTGCAGATCGGCTTCGCCCAGCCGACGCGGGCCGGCTTGGCCCGCCAGCGCGGCCAGGGTTTTGCTGCCGGCGATGCCGTCCACCACCAGGCCGGCGCGGCGCTGGAAATCCGCGACGGCCGCTTCGGTGGCGTCGCCATACCAGCCATCGACGGCCAGCCTGGCGCCCAAGGCGGCGAGCCGTTGCTGCAGCGTTTGCACGTCCAGGCCGTGCGCGCCTTTCTTCATCAGAGCCATGTCTCTTTCCTCAGCAGGATGGCCAGCCGCGACTGGCGCGGGCCGCTATTGCGGAACAGCTCCACCACGTTGCCGCGCTGGGCGATCAGCGCCAGCAACAGCGCCAGGTTGATGAACAGCTGCGGCCACTCCACCAGCTCATGCCGGCCAAACAGGCGCAGCACGGCCACCGCACCGGCGGAAACGATGAGCAGATAAGCCGAAAGTGCAGCAAATGGGCGGTATTTGGACGTTCCGCGCTGAAAACCGAGCAAAACCATAGACGAAAGTCCAAGCACCAGGATGTGCAGGGCATTGAGCGTCATGGCTTGCCCCCCTTGATGCCGCGCACGGCGGCGGCCGGGTCGTCGGCCAGCCGGATCAGCCACAGCAGCACCTTGACGGCGAGGGCGGCGGCGAGCAGCGCGCCCACGCCTGGGCTGGCGTCGATGGGCAGCCAGCGCGCCAGCAGGCTGGCCACGCCGGCGGCGGCCACCAGGCCGGCCACAAAGCTGACGATGAAGAATCCCGCTTTCTTGGCCAGGCTCAGGCTGTCCGAACTCAGCACGAACACGGCCGCGCCGGCGAAAGCGCCGAGCACCACGGCGGCGTCGATGCCGGGCAGCATGGCCAAGCCGGCGACGGCGGCCAGCGTGGCGGTGGTGGCGGTACTGCTTACAGGTTCTGCCATGGTGTTAGTCCCATAGGTTGATAAGGGTTTGCGCGGGCGCGGGGTCGGCCGGTAGGTCCGGCAGCTTCACCAGCGTGCCGCTGGGCAGGACCGGGCCATGCTCGGCCAGCCCTGGGTTGTGCTGCAGCAGCTGTTCCACCACGCCGCGGGTTTTGCCGTAGACGCGCCAGGCGATGGCGTCCACGCTGTCGCCCTGCATGGCGCGGAGGGCGCGCATCAGATCAGCTCCACCGTGCAGCGGCCGACGCCCATCAGCGCGCGGAGGGCGGCGCGGGCATCGGCGCGCAGCTGGTCGGCAGTGGCGTCCAAATCCTCCGCGCGTTGGCGGGCCGCGCCGGTGGCGTCAAACGAGCGGTAGCGCTCGGCCAGGTCCGCCGCGGCGGTGGCGTAGACCGCGCGGCGCCAGCGCTGCACCAGCACCGATTCGCCGTCGATCTGTTCCGCCTCGATGTCGGCCAGGCGCAGCGCGCCGCCGGCGATCTTGACCATGCGCCAGCCGGCCAGCTCGCCATTGACGGCGGCGATGGCTTCCACCAGCGCGCCGCGCAGGCGGGCGGTAGTGACGGTGCCGTCGTAACGCATGGCGGCGCGGAAGTGGGCCGGCTCCACCTCCGGCCAGAAGCGGCTGGATGCGATGGCCGCGCCATCGGCCGGCGCGGGCGTGCTGGTGGGCGTGGCGTTGACGGTGTGGATGCTGTTGATCTGCATGGCGCTGTCCTTGTGGGTGACGGTGGAGGGGGCTTCGGCCGTTGGCCTGCGCCTGGCGTCCACCCCCTGCCGTCAGTCGCGCGGGGTCGCTCGGTTACACCTGGCCGCCGGCGGGCGGTTGGGCGCTGTTCTTGATGGCGCGCTCGATGCGCTCGATGTCCTTTTTGACGCCGACCCGGTTGTCTAGCTGCTGGGCGCGGCGCAGATGTTCCAGCGCGGCTGCCGGCGCTTGCTCGGCCAGGATCAGCCCGGCTTCCTTGAGCAGCTTGGCGCGCACTTGGTCTGGCATATCGTGCTTGTCGGTCAGCTCGGCGGCGTAGGTCAGCGTGTGCAGGTCGAATGGCTGCTGGCCATCGCGGGCGCGCTTGGCGGCGTCGGCGATTTCCTCGGCGACGACTGTGGCCGTGGTGCGGCTGAACTGGTCCGGCAGCGGCAGGCCGTGGGCCAGCGCGTATTCGGCAATGTCCAGCGCGCCGCTGTAGTCGCCGGCGTCGATGCGCCACGTCATGACCGTCATCAGCACGTCGTCAGGCTGGCCGCGCCCGCCTTCCAGCGCGCCTTCCACCCAGGGGGCGTAGTCGGGCAGCACTTCGCGTTTGACGGCCGCCTTGCCTTCCATGGACTGGATTTGCTTCAAGCGGCGCTTGTCTTCGGCCAGCTTGACCAGCATCAGCTCGTAGGCGGTGCAGTGGATCGGGCCGTCTTCCACGGCCAGGGCCGAAGCCCTGGCCGCGCTGGCCCGCAGGAAGTGGGCGCGGGCGTGGCTCATTCGGCTTTGCCTTCCTTCTTTTCTTCCTTCGGCGGCGGCAACAGCTCGATGTTTTCCACCAGGCAGCCGGCCTCGTAGCGCTCCACCACATAGGCTTCGTTGTTGCTCTCGTAGTTGGCGACTTGGTTGAATTCCGGTTCTTCGCGCAGATGGCGGCGGCGGCTGCCGTTCTGGTAATAGATGGACAGGTTGGACAGCGGGGTGATCATCATCGCGCCGGCCGGGAAGAAGGGCACGGTGACGGCCGGCAGGTTGCCGACGCGCTTCTGGCTGGTGACGACATCGGCCGCCAGTTGCTCGCTGGGCTTGTTGTCCTGGTTGACGATGGGGAAGTACTTGTCATGCAGCAGGTCGCGGCCCAGGATGACCACCAGCTCCGGGTTGCCGGCCAAGGTCGGGTCGATCATGCCGGCCACGGCGTCCATCACCAGCGCATCGAGGTTGTAGAAGTCGCCGCCCTTTTCTATTGCCCCGATCAGCACCTTGCCCGATCCCTTCTTTACTTCCGCCATCACGCGCTCCGGCGCTCTCTCGCGGTAGTGCTGCAGCCAGCCCTTGTTGACGTCTTGCAGCAGCGGGTATTTCTCGCGGTTGGTCTGTTCCGCCACGCTGATGCCGTTGAAGCCGATCATCATGCGGTCCAGCCCCTGCTGCTTGACGATGACGTCGCGCAGCTTGGTCTGGAAGTCCGGGAACTTGGCCCAGGCATCCAGCTGGACGTAAGGGATGGCGGTGTCGAATTCGGTGAACTCGCAGCGGAATTTGTGGCTGTTCAGATCGGTCAGATTGCGCGGGCGGCGTGGGTTGGTCGGCGTCACCTTGGTGCGGCCGGCGATGGTGCCGAACACGCCCAGGCCCAGCTTTTCGCCTTCCAGTTCATCGACGCCGACGACGTTGATGCGCGACAGGAATTCGCTCGACTCCTGAATGCGGGTTTCCAGCTTCTGCTGGATGGACGGCTGCACGCTGAAGGCGTTTTTCACTGCGTCTGTAGTCACGCCATTCAAGCGGGCGATCTGGTCCAGCAGTTGGGTAAAGACGTTGCGGGTTTCGGTTTTCATGCGGTGTGGCTCCGGGGAATAGGGTAGGGATCAGCAATCGGTGACGATTTCAGCGTTACCGCCGGTGGCGGTGGTGCGCGCCGGGGTGGTGGGCTGGCTGCTCAGCTTGGCTACCAGGGCGTCATGGGCGGTTTTGAGCTGGCCGTATTCCTTGCGCAGCTGCACCACGTCATCGGCGCGGGCCACGCCGCTGAATTGCTCCAGCACCTGGGCCTGGCTTTCGGCGATGGTTTGAACCGCGGCCGACAGTTCGGCGGTATCGGCGGCCTGGCGTTTGGAGAATTTGCCCAGCACGCCCTTGATCTTGTCGCTGAAGCCGGCCAGCGCGCCGGCGCTGTCGTCTTCAAATTCCAGACTGCATTCGATGGCGGCGGTGAACAGGTTGTCCGGCTTTTCCTTGCGGGCGGCCAGCGGGCTGGACTTGGCCTTGGCGCTGAATTCCAGCATCTCGCAGCCCAGGCTGGCCGGGTCGTCGGTGATGGCCAGGCCGACCAGATAGGCTTCGCCGCTGTCGGTGAAGTTGGTGTCCACCTCGATGGAGGTGTAAATCTTCTGGCGCGCTTTGGAGAGTGCGACCAGATCGTCGGTCGGGTCGATGACGGCAAACAGCGCCAACTTGCCGTCTTCTACCTGCTCCGCGCTCAGGGCGGTGACATCGCCGTAGCGCTTGAACGGGCCATCGGGCAACAAGCCCTTGAAGTGTTCCAGGTTGACGCGGGCTCCGTACTTTTTCGGGTTGTAGTTGGCGGCCATTTGCTCAATCCAGCTGCGCTCGATGTTGCGGCCGTCGGTGGTGGCGCCTTCGGTGGCGACACGGAATTTCTTTGCCTTGCTTGCCATGGTTTGCGGTCCTCGGTCGGGTGTCTGTCGTGGCGATGCGCCCATATTCCGGGCCGCGCGGGGCGGGGTCGAGCGCTGGCTGTTGTGTGGCGCGCGGGCACAACCGGCAGGCCAAGAAGTGCGCCGGACAAGCCGGCAGACTGCCGGCATGGATACTCAAACCCTTATCGCCGAGCTGGACCTCGACCCGCGCCGCCTAGCCCGCGCCTTGTATTGGCAGGGCTGGCGCGTGGCGCGCATTGCCGAGCATGTGGGCGTGAAGCCGGCGACGGTGCATAGCTGGAAGCGCCGCGACGCCTGGGACGATTCCGACCCGGCCGACCGCATCGCGTCCACCATCGAAACGCGGATGCAGCAGCTGATCCTGAAGCCGGACAAGGAAGGGAAAGACTTCAAGGAAATCGACTTGCTGGGCCGCCAGGTGGAACGCCTGGCGCGCGTGGGTAAGTACAGTCAGACCGGCCGCGAGTCGGATCTGAACCCGAACCTCGCCAACCGCAACGCCAAGCCTAAGCGCCAGCCGGAACGGAACCCGATTACCGACGAACACCAGGCGCAGTTGGTGGCGGCCTTCCTCGATGGCATGTTCGAGTATCAAAAGCACTGGTACAGGGCAGGGCAGCAAGAGCGCATCCGCGACATCCTGAAAAGCCGGCAGATCGGCGCCACTTACTATTTCGCGCATGAAGCGCTGATTACCGCGCTGGAGACGGGGCGCAATCAGATTTTCTTGTCCGCCTCCAAGGCCCAGGCTTTCCAGTTCCGTTCCTACATCTGCGACTTCGTGAAGGACGTCACCGGGGTGGAGCTGAAAGGGGAGGTGATCAAGCTGCCGAATGGCGCGGAGCTGTCCTTCCTGGGCACGAACAGCCGCACCGCCCAGGGCCGCCATGGCGATTTGTATGTGGACGAGTATTTCTGGATTCCGCGCTTTCTGGAGCTGCGCAAGCTGGCCAGCGGCATGGCCAGCCAGAAGATGTATCGCCAGACGTATTTCTCGACGCCATCCGCCATGTCCCACGAGGGATTCAAGGTATGGACCGGCGAGCATTTCAACCGCGGCCGGCCCAAGGCGGAACACATCAAGCTGGACGTGTCGCACCAGGCGCTGGCCGGCGGCGTGCGCGGCCCGGATGGCCGCTGGCGCCAGATCGTCACCATCATCGACGCGCTGGCCGGCGGCTGCGATCTGTTCGACATCGACCAGTTGCGGCTGGAGTACAGCCCGGAAGAGTTCCTGCAGCTGTTCATGTGCCAGTTCATTGACGACGGCGCCAGCGTGTTTTCGTTTGCCGCGCTGCAGCGGGCGATGGTGGACGCCTGGGCCGAGTGGGACGACTTCAAGCCCTTCGCCGCGCGGCCGTTTGGCCATCGGCCCGTCTGGCTCGGCTATGACCCCAGCCACACTGGCGACAGCGCGGCGCTGGTGGTGCTGGCGCCGCCGGCCGTGCCGGGCGGCAAGTTCCGCATCTTGGAGCGGGCGCAATTCAAAGGCATGGACTTTGCCAAGCAGGCCGATTTCATCCGCCAGCAAACCCAGCGCTACAACGTGGAATACATCGGCATCGACACGTCCGGCCTGGGCACGGGCGTCTATCAGCTGGTGAAGCAGTTCCGGCCGGACGCAGTGGCGATCAGCTACAGCGTGGAAGTGAAAACCCGGCTGGTGCTGAAGGCGCTGGACGTGATCAACAGCGGCCGGCTGGCGTTTGACGCCAGCCACAACGACATCGCCGCCGCCTTCCTGTCGATCAAGAAAACCAGCACCCCCAGCGGGCGCGGCGTTACCTTCGCCGCCGGCCGCTCCGAAGAAACCAGCCACGCCGACCTGGCGTGGGCCACCATGCACGCCCTGGCGCACGAGCCGCTAGAGGGCGCGACTTCCACCAATACCAGTTTCATGGAGATTTTCTAATGGCCAAAGCGCGCAGCCACAACCTTACCCATCAGCCGGCGACGCCGCCGGCGCCAGCCAGCACGCCGCTGGCGTTTTCCTTTGGCGAGCCGGTGCCGGTGCTGGACCGGCGCGAACTGATGGACTATCTGCAATGCGTGGACAATGGCCGCTGGTATGAGCCGCCGGTGAGCTGGGACGGCCTGGCGCGCAGCCTGCGCGCCAACGTCCACCACGCCAGCGCCTTGACGGTGAAGCGCAATGTGCTGGTTTCGACGTTCAAGCCACATCGGCTGCTGAGCCGGTCGGCGTTCAGCGCCTGGCTGATGGATTATCTGGTGTTCGGCAATGCTTACCTGCAGGTCATCACCAACCGGCTGGGCGGGGTGATGGAGCTGAAGCCGGCGCGGGGCAAGTATGTCCGCCGCGCCAAAGACCTGGCCGGGTTCTGGTGGGTGCCGGGTTTCGATCAGGAGCAGCTGCTGGCCGGCCGGGTGCTGCACTTGATGGATGCTGACATCAATCAGGAGGTGTACGGCCTGCCGGAATACCTGGCCGCGCTGCAATCGGCCTGGCTGAATGAGTCCGCTACCCTGTTCCGCCGCAAGTATTACCTGAACGGCTCGCACGCTGGCTTCATCCTCTACATGACCGACCCGGCCAACAACGAGCAGGACATCGACAATCTGCGCAAGGCGCTGCGCGACAGCAAGGGGCCGGGCAACTTCCGCAACCTGTTCATGTACGCGCCCAACGGCAAGAAGGATGGGCTGCAGCTGCTCCCGATCAGCGAAGTGACGGCCAAGGATGAATTCCTCAACATCAAGAACGTGACGCGCGACGACGTGTTGGCGGCGCACCGGGTGCCGCCGCAACTGCTGGGCTTGATGCCGGGCAATGTCGGCGGCTTCGGCGATGCGCCCAAGGCGGCCGGTGTGTTCTACGAAAACGAGATCAAGCCGCTGCAACTGCGGCTGCAGGAGGTCAACGACTGGCTGGGCGAGGAGGTGATCCTGTTTGGGGAGTATGCGCTGGCGGCGGCGGGGTGAGCTTGTGAGTTGTCGCCAACTGATAAAGTAAACCCCGCGGATGCGGGGTTTTTACATTGGACGTCAGGTACTGGAGGTCGATTGTGGGCCGAAGTGGTCTTTGAACTATGGATCGATAATGGCGGCTTCCGACCCAATCGGTCCAAATGTCTTCCCAACTACTTTATCCGGTAGGAGTCATACTGCTTGGGAAGATGCTGCTTTCTGTTTGGCTATGTACAAAAGCCAGTGCGCAAGTTGGTCGTGCAGCGACAATGTAGACTCAGGAAGTTGCCACCCCACAATCCAAAAACCGAAAACTGCGAAGATGATGGCCGTCTTCGGCTGCTGGGGCTCGTAATTGACGGTCCAAGATATCGGTAACTCGTCCTCTTCCCTAGTAAGCGCTGCGGCGGTCTTGGGTTCGATTTTCCATAACACCGGTTCTTTGAGCGAAATCGTCGACGGTTTCCAATCCGGTTGGGTGATGAAGCTGAGCATCTCACGATCTAGCGCTTGTCCATCAGGTGAATGTAGAAATTTTGATAGGTCAGGTGCCTTACCATCCCTTGCTACTGCATGCATCACCTTCCATGCAATTAAAGCAGCGTTACGTTTCAGAAGTGGCTTCACCTTCGGTGGATAGTCCTTGAAAGGGCCGTGATCAAGGGGGATCAAACCGAGTTCATTCCAGCTTTCTGGGCTATCTACGTCAGCGGGCATGAGAAGTTGTGGCAGAGTCTTCTCGAGGTCAGATCCGAACTTGCTATCGCACTCCCGGCACATCAGTTTAGGCTTGGGAAAGTCTTGGGTCGGGAGGTCTGGGCGTCCAACATAGGAGAAGGAAAATTTCTTACTTGCATTTTTCTTCTCGCCATACAGTCGCTTGCGAATAGAGTTAGGAACGACGTGGCTATCGGCATCCGCAGGCTTTGTCAAGCATTTGATACAGTTAGAATGTGTTTTGGTCATTTTCTTTCCAGATTACGAATGGGTGCAATCCTACAGTCAAGTTGACATTGGCAGACGCTCCTGCGTTACGTACCGTCAAAACGTATAGGGAAAAGCTACAAAGCAGGCATTCTTCGATGACAGCTCATGGCCAATTGTAACCATTTTAGTGCATTAGCATGTGTGCGCGGTGGGTGGGATGGGCTCCTGTCTTGCCGATCTTGAGTTGGCTACTCTCGATCTAGGTTTTCAATCCCCAGCGCGCGCCATCGAAGCCCCGCCTCGCCCCCGCGCTTCATGTGCGGGAAATCATGCACACGCACGAATGCCCCGCAAACGCCCCAGGCGTGCCGCTCGCGGCAGCTGGCAGGGTGCCGGCATTCATGCGCTTTTATGCGCGCTATGCATGCATGGCCGCCAGCAGCGTGGTGTCTCCCCCTTGTTCGACTTTGTCGAGGTAGTCGGCCCAGCTTTGTAGCATGGTCCGGCGCTCTTCCATGTATTGAGCGCGATTGTAGGCGGCCCGCACTTGGTTGGGTTCCTTGTGCGACAGCTGCCGTTCGATGGCGTCTGGGTTGAAGCCGGCTTCATTCAGAATGGTTGAGGCGGTTGCACGGAAACCATGAGTGACGACATGCCCATTCTCCGTATTTTTGCCGCTATACCCCATGCGTTCGAAGGCCTTGAGCAGTGTGGTCTTGCTCATGTGCCGGCCGCGATAGAAGAAGCTGGGGAAGACGAAATCATTTCCTTCTACGCGGTGCATATGCAACTGCCTCAGGATATCTACCGCTTGGGATGGAAGAGGGACGATGTGGGGCGCGGCGGCGGCTTTGAGCGCTCGTTTCAGCTTTCGGGTCTCCGGCGGGATGGTCCAAATGGCTTTATCCAGATCGAAGTCATCCCATTTTGCCTGGACCGTTTCACCAATCCGGGTGAAGCAGATCATAACGAGCTTGATCAAGTATTTGGTTTGCAGCGTGATGTGTTCGTTGGTGGCCAAGGCAGCCATGAAGGCTGGCAACTCCTCGCGCGTTAAGGATGGCTGTGGCTTTGTGATGGGTGTGATCAGTTCGCCAGCAAGGTCTGCTGCAGGGTTGGCTGCGGCGCGGCCTGTTTTGACCGCTCTACGCCATATGGCATTGCAGCGTTCACGGAGCCGGTTTGCTGTGTCGTGAAGTCCCTGCTTTTCAACGGACTGCAGGACGAGCAGCAAGTCCATTGCGCTGATGTCACGGATCGGGCGGTCGCCAAGCGTGGGGAAAAGGTGGATTTCCAGTGAGCGCCAGACCCCTGACGCATGAGTGGGTGCCCATTCGGCAGACATCTTGTTCCACCATTCCTGGGCGATGGCTTTGAAAGTAGAGGATGTCTCGATCAGCTGCTTGCGCGCGTTCTTCTTTTTTTGTTCACCAGGGTCTTCGCCCTGAGCCAGCAGGCGGCGTGCTTCATCTCGCTTCAGCCGCGCTTCCTTGAGCGACACTTCGGGATAAACACCCAGGGCAAGAACCTTTTCCTTGCCTGCAAAACGGTATTTCAGGCGCCAGTATTTTGCGCCATTGGGCATGACCAGCAAGTAAAGGCCTAGACCATCCGTGACTTTGACTTGTTTTTCGCCCGGTGTGATTCGGTCTATTTCCAGTTTGGTTAGCGGCATGTGTTCACCTCGGAGGAGCGGGGGTATTTCTTCAGATACCCCCTGTTATCCCCCCAAATGTACCCCGCGACACCCCCGGTTGTCACTGTTCCAGCCCGAACCGGGATGGAATGAAAAAAGCCGCCAAACCCTTGGTTTTGGCGGCTTTGCGGTCTATTTAGATTTTGGCTGAAACCAAATCTTCGCGCGTCAGCAGGAAAACGAAGCCGTCGCCGCTCTGTGTTTCCATCCACATGAAGGGCAGGGTGGGGAAGCATTCTTCCAGCATGTCGCGGTTGTGGCCGATTTCCACCATCAGCACGCCGCGCTCGTTCAGGAAATCCGGCGCGCGGCGCAGGATTTCGCGGGTGGCGTCCAGGCCGTCCTCGCCGGAGCCGAGGGCGATTTCCGGTTCGTGCAGGTACTCTTCCGGCAGCGCGTCCACTGATTCGGCGTCGACATACGGCGGGTTGGAGATGATCAAATCGTACTTGTCTTCCAGCCCTTCGAACATGTCGGTGTGGATCAAGTTGATCCGGTCTTCCTGACCGTAGTGTTCGACGTTGATCGCCGCCACTTCCAGCGCGTCCAGCGAGATGTCGACGGCGTCGATCTCGGCATCCGGATAGTGGTGGGCCAGCTGGATGGCTAGGCAGCCGGAGCCAGTGCACAGGTCCAGCGCGCGGTGCACCAGTTCCGGATGTTCGATCCACGGCTCCAGCGGTTCGCCCAGCAGCTCGTAGATGAAGGAGCGCGGCACCAGGACGCGTTCGTCGACGTAGAAATTGAACTCGCCCTGCCAGGCTTCGTTGGTCAGGTAGGCAACCGGCACTTTGTCTTCAGCGCGGCGGCGGATCAGTTCCAGCGTGCGTTCCACTTCTTCTGGCAGCAGCTTGGCGTCCAGATACGGATCCAGGGTGTCGATCGGCAGCTGCAGCGCGGACAGGATCAGATAGACCGCCTCATCGTGCGCGTTATGGGTGCCGTGGCCATAGGTCAGTCCGGCATCGTTGAAACGCGATACGGCGAAACGCAGCAAGTCGCGCACGGTGGAGAAGTGGCTTGCGGCCAATTGGTACATGACAGTCCTTTCAATACAACGGGGACATGGATGGCCCATGTCCCCTGATAGCTTGGTTCATCGGCCTGGGGCCTTTGACGTGGCTAACAAAATCCGGTGAAGCGCTTGCCGTGCCGAATCAGAATGGCAGCTTGGCGTCGGTGGCGGTGGCCAGCACGCGGCGGAAGTCGCCCTTGATGCGCTCCAGCGCTTCTTCGTTGTCTGCTTCGAAGCGCAGCACGATCACCGGCGTGGTGTTGGAGGCGCGCGCCAGGCCGAAGCCGTCCTTGTATTCGACGCGCAGGCCGTCCAGCGTGTTGACTTCCTCGGCGCCGTCGAACTGCGCCGTTTCCTGCAGCTTGGCGATCAGCGAGTGATTTTCGCCTTCCTTGGCCATCTTCAGGTTCAGCTCCGGCGTGGAGACGGCATTGGGCAGGGCGTTCAGTAGTTCGCTCGGGTTCTCCACTCGCGACAGCACTTCCAGCAGGCGGGCGCCGGTGTAGATGCCGTCGTCGAAGCCGTACCAGCGCTCCTTGAAGAACACATGGCCGCTCATTTCGCCGGCCAGCAGGGCACCGGTTTCCTTGATCTTGGCCTTGATGAAGCTATGGCCAGTGCGCGCCATCACCGGCACGCCGCCGTTCTTCTTGATCCAGGGCTTGAGCAGGCGGGTGGACTTGACGTCGAAAATCACCTTGGCCTTCGGGTTGCGCTCCAGCACGTCGGCGGCGTACAGCATCAGCTGACGGTCAGGCCAGATGATGTTGCCGTCCTTGGTGACCACGCCCAGGCGGTCGCCGTCGCCATCAAAGGCCAGGCCGAGCTCGGCGTCGGTCTTCTGCAGCGCCTCGATCACGTCCTTCAGGTTCTCCGGTTTGGCCGGATCCGGATGGTGGTTCGGGAAGTTGCCGTCTACATCGCAGAACAGCTCGCGGACTTTGCAGCCCAGGCGGCGGTACAGCAGCGGGGCGAAAGCGCCGGCCACGCCGTTGCCGCTGTCCACCACGATATTCAGCGGGCGTTCCAGCTTGATATCCGAGGTGATGCGATCGAAGTAGGCTTCGGCGATGTCTTCGGTGCGGTAGCTGCCTTCGCCTTCGGCGAGATTGCCGTCCGCGATGCGCTGGTAGAGCTTCTGGATGTCTTCGCCGGCTAGCGTGTCGCCTGCCAGCATCATCTTGAAGCCGTTGTAGTCGGGCGGATTGTGGCTGCCGGTGACCATGACGCCGGACAAGGTGCCCAGCTGGTGGGCGGCGAAATACAGCATCGGGGTGGCCACGCGGCCGACGTCGATCACGTCCACGCCGGCGGAGCGGATGCCGGCCGCCAGCGATTCGCTGAGTTCGGGGCCGGACAGGCGGCCGTCGCGGCCGATCACGATGGCCTTGACCTTGCGGGCCTGGGCTTCGGAGCCGATGGCCTGGCCGATTTGCTGGGCCACGGCGGCGGTCAGTGTCTTGCCGACGATGCCGCGGATGTCATAAGCCTTGAAAATGTCTTTGGATAGTTTGTTCATGATGTTCTGACACGGTCCATGTGTTATGTGGAGCGTAAAGCGGCGCCTCGTCTTGGGGCCGTTGCATCCAGGATTCAATGACCGAACTGTTGGGTCATCGCGATCAGTTCATTCAGTTTCTGGCGAGCCTTGCCGCTGTCCAAGGCTTCGCGCGCCATGGTAACACCATCGGCCAGGCTTGGGGCGATGTCGGCGGTGTAAATCGCCGCGCCGGCGTTGTACAGCACGATGTCGCGCGCCGGGCCGGGCTCGCCGTTCAGCACGGACAGCAGACGGTCGCGCGACTGCTCGGCCGTGGTGGCGCGCAGGTCTTTCAGCTCGCAATTCATCAGGCCGAACTCGCCCGGCTCCAGCTCGTATTCAAGAATCTCGCCGTTTTTCAGTTCGGCCACCTGGCTGGGGCCGGACAGCGTCAGCTCATCCAGGCCATCGCAGCCATGCACGATCATCACATGCTTGCTGCCCAGCTGTTTCAAGACGCGGGACTGGATGCCCACCAGGTCCGGGTGGAACACGCCCATCAGCTGGTTGTCGGCATCGGCTGGGTTGGTCAGCGGTCCCAAGATGTTGAAGATGGTGCGCGCGCCCAGTTCCTTGCGGATCGGCGCCACATGCTTCATCGCGCTGTGGTGGTTGGGGGCGAACATGAAGCCCAGGCCGATCTGATCCAGGCATTGGCCCACCTGTTGCGGAGTCAGTTGCAGATTGACGCCAAGCGATTCCAGCACGTCGGCGCTGCCGGAGCTGGACGAGACCGAGCGTCCGCCGTGCTTGGCCACGCGCGCGCCGGCGGCGGCGGCGACGAAGGCCGAGGTGGTGGAGATATTGAAGGTGTGCGATTTGTCGCCGCCGGTGCCGCAGGTATCCACCAGGTGGCGGCGGTCGGCTAGCGGCACATGCGTGGCGAATTCGCGCATCACGGTGGCGGCGGCGGCGATTTCCGAGACCGATTCCACCTTGACGCGCAGGCCGATCAGGATGGCCGCCGTCTGGGCTGGCGTCAGCTCGCCGCGCATGATCTGGCGCATCAGCGCCAGCATCTCGTCGTAAAACAATTCATTGCCGTCGATCAGCCGGTTCAGCGCGGCTTGCGGGGTAATCATGGCGGGATTCCTATCAGCTTTGCCGGCCCAGTTCGGCCAGCCTTTGCGTGTCGAGGTCGATTTCACAGGCGAGGCGGGCGAGACCGGCGCCGTTGCCGCTGGCGTAGCTGGCCTCCACCCAGCCGCAGTGCTGGCGGCGATAGGCCTCGTAAGCCTGGCGGGCGCGGCGCAATTCGCGCGCGGCGTGGAAGCGGCCATCGGTGGCAGCGTCCAGCTTGCGCATCGCGTCCAGGGTCTTGTCTTCCTGGGCTTGCAGCTGCTTGCGGATGTCGGCGTGCCGCTGCTGCAGGCAGGCGGCGATGGCCGGCGTGTCTGGCTGGCTTTGCGTGCAGTCATCCAGCGCGCCCGCCCAGGCCTGCGCCGACAACAAGGCGGCGATCAGCGGCAGCGGCAAGCGCATCAGGCGAATTCCTTCAGGAAGTTGTCCAGCATGCGGTGGCCGTGTTCAGTCAGGATGGATTCCGGGTGGAATTGCACGCCCTCGATGGGCAGGGTTTTGTGACGCACGCCCATGATCTCGCCGTCATCGGTCCAGGCGGTGACTTCCAGGCAGTCCGGCAGTGTTTCGCGCTCGATCACCAGCGAGTGGTAACGGGTGCAGGTGACTGGATTGGGCAGGCCGCGGAACATGCCCTTGTCCAGATGGCTGACCGGCGACACCTTGCCGTGCATCAGCTGTTTGGCGTGCACCACCTTGCCGCCGAAGGCCTGGCCTATGCCCTGGTGGCCCAGACACACGCCCATGATGGGCAGTTTGCCGGCGAAGTGCAGGATGGCCGGCACCGATACCCCGGCCTCGTTGGGGGTGCAGGGGCCGGGAGAGATCACCAGGTATTGCGGTTTCAGCGCTTCGATCTGCTGCAGCGTGATCTCGTCATTGCGGAACACCTTCACGTCCTGGCCCAGTTCGCCGAAGTACTGCACCAGGTTGTACGTGAAGGAATCATAATTATCTATTACGAGTAGCATAATTCGCCCAATCTATTGATTTTTAATGCACTTGCCGCAGCGTGCCCGTTGGCTTGTCCATTGGAGTGGCCGCCAGGGGCGGGCAAGGTACTGCGCCGCCATTTGGCGCATGCCGCTGCTTTGGGTGCGGCGCTGCCCTGATTTTGTGCGGCGCGAGAATTCATTACGCCTGATCTTACGGTAATTTGGCTGCCGCTGGAAACCGGCGGAGTGACGGGGCAGGCGTCAGCGCGTGATGTAGATTGCGCATGGCGGGCAGGGGGAGAAGCATGCCTGCGCGGCGGCCTGTGGGCGTTCAGCCGACCGCGGCAGGCATGGCGTCAGACTCATGGGCGCGAGGGCAGCTCGCTTGCCAGCCAACGCATGCGGCCCAGCATCACGCTGATGGCCAAGGCCAGCAGGCCGGGCAGCAGCCAACCCAGGCTCAGCGAGAAGAGCGGCAATTGTTCCAGACCATCTTGCAGCGCGGCGGGAAGCAGGCCGGCCGCCTTCAGGGCGTCGCCCAGGCTGATCAGGGACACGACGCCCAGCGTCAAGCCATAGCTGAGGGGCAGATTGGGCAAGCGACTGCGCAGCGCTTGCAGCAGCACCAGGCAGATCGCGCTTGGATAAATCAGATACAGGGCGGGCACGGTGACGCGGATCAACACATCCAGGCCAAAATTGGCGATCAGGGTCGATGCCACGGAAATCAGCGCCAGCCAGTAAGGATAAGCCAATCGCCCCGTCTGCTTGGCGAAGTAATCCGCGCAGGTGCTGCCGAGTCCCACCACGGTGGTCAAGCAGGCCAGCAGCACGATGCCCGCCATCAGCCAGCTGCCTGCGTCGCCAAACAGCCAGGCGACATAACGCACCAGGATTTGCCCGCCATTGCTCGCGCCTGCCGCGACGGGCGCGCTGGTGGCGCCCAGATAGAACAGGCACAGATACAGCAAGGACAGCAGCGCGACCGAGATCAAGCCGGCCTTGAAAGTCAAGAGACGAACCATCTTGGGTTGCGTGATGCCTTTGCCGCTTAGCGTGCGCGCAACCAGGCCGCCAAACGCCATGGCTGACAATACGTCCATCGTTTGGTAACCACTCAGCAGGCCTTCGACAAAGGCGCCGTCGACATAACTGGCGCTGGTTGCGCCCACGCCAGACAGCGGCTTCAGCATGACGCCCAGCGCGACTGCCGACAGCAACAGTAACAGCACGGGGGTCATCAAGCGGCCGACGCTGTCTATCATCTGGCCGGGCTTGAGCATGAAATAGAGTCCGATTCCATTGAACGCCAAGGCAAACAAGACGCTGCCCCAGGGCGAGTGGGCGAATCCCAGAGGCAACCATCCCATCTCGTAGGCGACATTGGCCACCCGCGGCATCGCAAACAGCGGGCCCAGAATCAGATACAACAAGCTCCAGAATACGGTCGCGGCCCAGGGCGGCAGGTCGCGCGACAGCGCCTCGCCCCGGCCCAGGCCTGCCACCGTCAGCAGGGTCAGAAAAGGCAGGCCTACGCCGGTCAGCATGAAACCCAGCGCCGCGATGGGCCAGGCCTCTCCGGCCAGATGGCCTGCCATAGGCGGAAAAATGACGTTGCCAGCGCCAAGAAACAGGGCAAACACCATCATGCCCAAGGCGGCTGTGTGGTTGCGGGACAGCATGGAAGTCTCCGGATTGTGATGCCGGCGGACCTGGAGAAGGAGGGGCATTCAGACCGGTCCCTCGCCAGGGACGTCGGCTAAATGAAAATGAGCGGCCTTATCCCTGGCTGGTATTCAGCGGGATAATAATAATCTCAACGACGCTGCGCACGGCAGGGGCCACCTGGCCGCGTTGCGGCGAAGCAGAGTGGGCATAAGCGATGGGCAGCATGGATTTACCGATTGAAAACAGATAGCGAGCACTCATTAAAACGTCTATGGCTACGCTTGGCAAGGCATGATCAGAAGATTAAACGTCTGGCATGGCGCGGCCGCGCTCAAGCCATGCTCAGGGCAGTCTGGCTTATCTCGCCCATCGTGCACAACGGCGCGGGCCTGCCCGCTCGTCATCGGGTGATGCGTCTGTCTGGGCATGGATTGGAGATTCGGCGCTTGTCCGGCAATTTGGCGCGTCGCCGCCAAGTAGCGCCGCGGCGATGTCTATTCTTGGCGGATCGCGCGGTTCAAGGTGTGCGAGCGGGCGCCGGATAGCTTCATCTCCAAGTAGACGGCCTTCCATGCGCCCAGCCCGCGATCAGCGGGCTGGGGCGTTTGGCGGGGCGGCTCATGCCGTCAGTCGGTGGCGGCTTCTTCTTTAAAAGCCAGCAACGCCAGCCAGCTGGCCGCGCTGCACGCCATGATGTACCAGGCCGGGGCGAATGGATTGCCGCTGACGCTGATCAGCCAGGTGACGATGAATTGTGCGAAGCCGCCAAACAGCGTCACGCCGCAGGCATAGATGATGGCAAGTCCGGTGGCGCGGCAGCCGCGCGGGAAGGCCTCCATGATCAGCAGGAAGCCGGCGGGACTACCCAGCGCCAGCAGTGCGGTCAGCGTCAGGGCCAGCATCAACGCGGCAGGCAGCGAGGGTGCCGCGTGCAGCAGCATGAAGCAGGGCAGCGTCAGCAGCACGCACAAAGCATTGACGGCCAGCAGCAGGGGTTTGCGTCTGGTCAGGCGGTCGGCCAGCATGCCGGCCAGCGGCGAGGCCAGCAGCAGAACCAGTCCCGCCGCGCATCCCGCCAGCAGCGCCGATGCCGGCGGTTGATGCAGCACCTTGATCAGATAGGACGGCAGGTAGTGCGCCACCACATACATATTGGCGGTGCCGCCCATGATCAGCATGCAGCCCAACAGCAGCTTGCGACGATGCTGGCGCATCAGGGCCGCCAGGCTTGGCTGCTCAGCCGGTTCGGCTTGGTGGGTTTCGTCCAGATGGCGGCGGATGTACAAGCCTACGGGCCCCACCAGCAAGCCCAGCAGGAAAGGCAGCCGCCAACCCCAGCTTTCCAGCGCTTCATGGCTGAGGAAATAGGTCAACAGCGCGCCGCTGAGCGCGCCGGCCAGCACCGCGCCGCCCTGGGTGGCCATCTGCCAGCTCACCATGAAGCCGCGCCGGTTGCGCGCGCCGGACTCCATCAAAAAGCTGGTGGCGGCGCCGACTTCGCCGCCGGCGGCGAAGCCTTGCAGCAGACGGCCTGCGACGATCAGCAAGGGCGCCAGCAGGCCTATGCTGTCGTAGGTGGGCGCCAGGCCGATCAGGGCGGTGCCGCCGGCCATCAGCCAGATGGTCAGCGTCAGTGCCGGTTTGCGGCCGGCGCGGTCGGCGATGCGGCCTATCACCACGCTGCCCAGCGGACGCATCACGAAGCCGATGCCGAAGGTGGCCAGCGCCATCAGCAGCGAGCCGTACTCGCTGTGCGACGGGAAATACAATTTGCCGATCAACACGGCGAAAAAGCTGAACACGGTGAAGTCGTACAGCTCCAGCCAGTTGCCCAGCGACACCGCGACGATGGTGCGGCGCGACGAGGCGGTGTGCATTGCCGGCGCGTCGGCCGCGGGGGCGGTCAGCGTCTTGTTCATATGAAGTTCCTCGATCTGGATAGTGACAGGCGGCTTCAGAAATAGTTGTGGTACAGGCCCACGGCGGCGCCGACGGGCGTGATCCCGGTCTGCGGCCTGCCCCGCGCGTCGGTAGGCAGCGGCTGGCCGTTCAGTATCAGGGTGGAGCCGCCCAGGTTGCGGATGGCGCCGGCGCGCGCATACAGGCCCGTGCGCTTGGACAGGTTGTAGTCGTAGCCCAGCATCAGGCCGAGGGCGGAGCTGGAGATGGCCTGTCCGTCCGCGTCGCGCGCGCTTGAAGTGTCGCGGTAGACGGCGGACAGGCGGTAGACGTGCCGCTTTTCCGCGACGATGGCGCCGGCGGTGTAGACGCGGGCGATGCCGTTTTCCTGGCGGCGCGGCACAGTGACGGTATGGGAGGCCGACAGCACCAAGCGGCCGATGTCGTAGACCGCCGCCAGGCCGTAAAAGTCATTGCGCACCGCGTCCGCGCCGGACGGCGACAGCGGCTGCCAGCTTTGGTTGAAGCTCGCGGCCAGGAACAAGGGGCCGTCCAGATGGGCCAGCATGGCGCCCCTGCTTCCCGGCGCGCGCCGGTTGGGCGAAGCGGCCTGCAGCAACTCGACGTTGAAGCCCTGGCCGCGCGGCGAAATCCATTTCGCGGCGTGCCCCAGCCGGCTGTCGAGCTGGGCGGCGCCGGGGCCGAGGTCGGCATTGGGCAACACGCCGCGCGGCGTCTGCACCGCGCCCATGCCTGCCCAGCTGTAGACCGAATGGGTGTTGACGGCGCCGAACGGATCGATGAACAGCGGCAGGCCGGCGTTGAGCTGGCGGCCCAGCCGCAGCGCGCCCCAGCGCGTGGACTCCAGGCCCAGCCAGGCCTCGCGGTTGAAGGTGATGCCGGGCGATTGCGGCGTGCCGTCATTGGCGTTGAAGCCGGCCTCCAGATTGAATTCCGTCCGCCAGCCGTCGCTTAACAGCTCGCGGCCGGCCAGGCCGAACTTGGATGTCCATTCGCCGCCGCTCTGCAGCTGCCAGGCGCGCTTGCCGCCTGCTTGCGCGTAGTTGACGCCCAGATCCAGCGTGCCATACGGGGCAACGCCGCCGTTCTTCAGCATGCCGTTGAACAGGGGCAGGCCTTGCAGGCGGGTCAGCAGGAAGGAATCGGCCCAGGCGGGCGGGGCCAGGCAGGCCGCCAGCAGGGGCGGCCAGGTGTGACGCAGCATAGCTTTCTCCTTTGTCTTGCGATGCCGGCTGTGCCGCCGGCTTGATCGCGCCGCGCGTCAGCCGCGCAGATAGCTTTCCGCCAGTCGCGCCCACAGCGAGGCGCCCACCGGCAGGGCCTGGTCGTTGAAGTCGTAGCCAGGGTTGTGGACCATGCAGCCGCCGCGGCTTTCGGTGCCGTTGCCCAGCAGCACGTAGCAGCCGGGTTTCTTTTCCAGCATCCAGGCAAAGTCCTCGCTGCCCATCATCCCTTGCGGCGGCTGGATCAGCCGTTCCGCGCCGGCTTGCTCGCGGATCAGTTCGGCCATGAAGCGGGTTTCATCGGGCGTGTTGACCAGCACCGGCGCGATGGTGCGGTAGTCGATTTCCGCCGCTACGCCGTAACTTTGCGCCTGCAGCTGGACGGTTTCATGCAGCCGCTGTTTCAAGGTGGCGTGGACGTCGCGGCTGAGCGCGCGCACGGTCAGCTTCATTTCCGCGTGTTCCGGAATCACGTTGTGCGCCTTGCCGGCGTGCAGCGCGCCGACGGTGACCACGCCGGCCTCGGTCGCCGGAATATTGCGCGCCACCAGGGTTTGCAGCGCCATCACGATGGACGAGGCGGCGACGATGGGGTCGCGGCCGAAATTGGGCATCGCGCCGTGCGCGCCCACGCCGGTGAGGCGAACATCCACGCTGTCGGACGAGGCCGCCATGGCGCCTTCTTTCAGCGCGAAGCAGCCGACAGGCAGGCCCGGCGCGTTGTGCAGGGCGTAGACGGCATCGCAGGGGAAGCGCTCGAACAGGCCGTCTTCAAGCATGGCCGGCGCGCCGCCCAATCCTTCTTCCGCCGGTTGAAAAATCAGATGCAGCGTGCCGTTGAAGCGCCGGGTTGCGGCCAAGTATTGGGCGGCGGCCAGCAGCATGGCGGTATGGCCGTCGTGGCCGCAGGCGTGCATCTTGCCAGGCTGGGTGCTGGCATAGGAGAGGCCGGTCGCTTCCTGGATGGGCAAGGCGTCCATGTCGGCGCGGATGCCGAGCGCGCGTGATCCTGCGCCTGCGCGCAGCGTGCCCACCACGCCGGTCTTGCCGACGCCGGTTTGCACCTCATAGCCCCATTCGCGCAGCTTGGCCGCGACCAGTTCGCTGGTTTGCTGCTCCTCGAACCCCAGCTCCGGATGAGCGTGTATTTGGCGGCGCAGCGCGATGAACTCGTTTACCTTGCCCAGGATTTCCGGGAGGATGAAGGGATCGTTTGCCATGGTTTGCTTTCCGTTGATGTGAGGGTGCCGAACCATGCTAGGCAAAACTATTTGCGCTGAATAAGCACAAATATTGATAGCCATAACCATGAGTTATCCACGTGAGTCAACTCAAGCAACATCAACTGCGGGCCTTGGTCGCGGTGGCGGATCACGGCAGCATCAATGCGGCCGCGCGCGCGCTGTACGTCACGCAGCCTGCCATCACCAAGGCGCTGCGCGAATTGGAGACGGAGCAGGGCGTGCCCTTGTTGCTGCGCAACTCCTGGGGCGTGACGCTGACAGAGGCCGGACAGACGCTGCTCGGCTATGCGCGTCTGGTGATACGGGAGCTGGAGAGGGCGCAGCAGGAAATGGATCGGCTGCGCTCCGGCCGCGAGAGCAGCCTGCGCATCGGCCTGACCCCGCTGGCCGGTTTCGAGATTTTGCCGCAGTCGTTTGCGGCCTTTCGGCGCGCCATGCCGCAGGTGCGGGTGGATTTCCTGGAGCAGGATGGGAAACAACTGCTTGAGGGCCTGCGCAGCGGGCAGCTGGATTTCGCGCTGGGTGCCTTCTCCGCGCCGCCAGACGATCCATTCGTGCGGGTGGAGCGGCTGTGCGAATCCCCATCCGGCTTTGCCGTCCGCGCGGAAAGCCCGTTGCGGCATGCCACCGCGTTGGCGGAATTGCGGCAGGCGGAGTGGCTGCATACTGATCAGAGCGGCCAGTACGAAAGCTTTGTGCATGGCATGTTTGCGCGCGAAGGACTGGCGCCGCCGGAACGAGTGACTTGCTGCACGTCCAATGTCTTGCTGTGCGGGCTGCTGATGACGATGGATGCCGTGGTGCCGATGTCCAATCAGGCCTTGCAGGCCACTCTGACGGCGCAGCGTTTTGTCGAGCTGCCGCTTAAGCAGCGGCCGCCGAGGCTGAGCCTGTTGCTCTTGGTGCGGGAGGGCGCGCTGCTGAGCCGGGCCGCGGAATGGTTCATCGCCCGCATTCGCGAGGCGCAAACCGTTTGAATCGGTTTCGGCCATGCCGACTTTGGGTCTTTTTTTGTTCGCAACGCATGCCCTATGCTGAATCGTGAAGTTTCAGGGAGCGCATCATGCCGAAGATATTGGCGGGGTGCCTGCTGGCCTGCGCATGGGCCTTTGCCCATGCCGCGCCGGTCACGGTGGCCGCCGCCAGCAATACTGAGCCGGCGCTGAATGAGATCGTCAAAAAATTCACGGCAAAGACTGGCGTAACGGTAAAGGTGGCTTATGGTCCCGCGGTGGCGCTGGCCTCGCAGATTGCCAATGGCGCCGCGTACGAAATCTACATCTCGTCCAGCGACGAATATACCCATAAGCTGCAGATGCAGGGGCGCTGTCTGGAAGAACCGCGCATCTTTGGTTTGGGTTCCCTGGTGCTATGGTCGCTGGCGGCGGATTTTCATGAGAGCGGCTGGCTGGAGTGGCTGCGCCAAGGCAGAGGCAAGATCGCGCTGCCGGATCCCGAGTCCAGCATTTATGGCCAGATGGTTTTATACAGCTTGAATCATTACCAACTAGCGGAACGCCTGCGCCCGCGTTTTGTCAGGGCGCCGGATGTGGCCCATGCCGCCGAAATGGTGGCGTCCGGCAAGGTGGCGGGCGGTTTCGTTTCCAAGTCTCAGGTGCTGGAGCGCTCACGTTTGGGCAAGGGGCATTGGGTAGAGATTCCGCCGGATAGTTACCCGACTATCCGGCAGACGGTGGCGCTGCTGACGCCGGCGGCAGGCCATCCGCAAGCCCGGCAATTGTTCGATTACCTTTTCAGTCCCGAATCGCAGAAAATCTGGCGCGCGTATGGCTATGCCAAGCCGTGAGGCGCGAATCATGAGCCATGGCTTGCGATGCGTGATGCAAAACACCCCGCGAAAGCGGGGCGGGGTGTCAGTGATGATCGTGGCGGTAGGCGAAAACCGGCAACTGCCACTCGCGCCACAGCGCGGTCATTCGCAGCGCCAGGCCGAAGGCGAAGCTGGCGGCGATGTTCCAGTCGTGAGCAACCTCCAGCGCGTTTAATCCCAGGTAGAGAATGGCCACCAAGAGCGATACGCTGGCATACAGCTCGCGACGGAACACGATGGGCACGCGATTGCACAAGACGTCGCGCAGAATGCCGCCGGCAATGCCGGTGATCATGCCGGCCATGACCACGATGACCGGGTGATAGTGCATGCCTAGCGCCACATCGCAGCCGATGATGGTGAAAGCCACCAGGCCCAGCGCATCCAGCACCAGGAATAACCGGTTCAGATGGCGCATGAAGCGCGCGGCCAGCACGGCGGCGATGCCGCCGGCCACCACCAGCAACACGTACTCCGGGTGTTGCGTCCAGCCTATCGGGTAGCGGCCGAGCACGATGTCGCGCACGGTGCCGCCGCCCAGCGCGGTGAGGAAGGCGATGACGGTGACGCCGAAGATGTCCATGTGGCGGCGGCCCGCAGCCAGCGCGCCGGTCATCGCTTCCGCGGTGATGGCGATCAAATAGATCAGGCTCAGCATGGCAAGCTCCCGCGCGCGGTGGCGGCGGATTGGCGTGAAAAAGGGAAAAGAGCGTCTACTGGCGCGGCGGGCAAAAGCGCGCGGCCGATGGCGGGTGCGGACAAGGCAGTCTCCTGGGTGGATTCCGGGTTGCGGAACAGCCTCTCCCCTTGTCCTTTTACCTGAGAGTTGCATGGCCGGCGGCCACTTGCCCCTTCGGTGGACCGCTCGCGGCGGCCTCTCTCCAATCGGCTTGAATCAATGGTGCACTGCGGTACTGCTTGCCTGAGCGATTATGGGAGTTTGCGTCTTCGGCGGGGGCGGCGCCCCTCTCTCCCGCAGCGCGTCAAATATTAGCCATTGCTGTTTTAATAGTCAATATTTAGAACCTATTGATGATCATTTTCCTGCATGGACCAATTGCGGCGGAGGGATGGCGCAGAGTGGATGGGATCAGTAGAAGCGACGCCAGGGGCTGTTGACGTTTGGTGAGTGGATCGCGTTTGAGCCGATTTGGACCGGAGGCAAGGACTGGGCAAAGCGGCCTCCGGCCCAAAGCGGCCAAACCCGCAGGGCCGGGTGCCTTTCGCGCCGACTCTTCGTTGTTCCGCGCTGGCAGAGAATGACTATGCGGCGCGCGAAACGCCTCGATTCGGCGCTAAATGCGCTCCGGCGCGACCGCTCACCAAACGTCAACAGCCCCTAGCCAAACCTGCGAAAGCGTTTGAGGTGGGTTGGCGATAAAACCGGAGCGCCTGTCGGCGCCCCGGCATGGTGCGTCAGGAGTCCTTCTGCTGCTTGGCGGCGGCAGCCGGCTTGACGGTTTTGACTGCGGCAGGCGCTTGGCCGTTGGCCTTGGCCGCGGGCTTGCGGGCTGGCGCAGGCTTGGCTGGCGCGGCAGCTGTTTGAGCCTCGGCTTTTACGGTTGGGGCGGGATGGGCTGCGCCTGGCTTGGTCGCCGGTTTGGCCGCCGCCGGTTTGCGCGTGGAGGTGGTCTTGGCTGGCGCCGGCTGGATTTCAGACTTGGCCGTCGGAACGATAGCTTTGGCGGCAGGGGACTGAGCCGGAGCCGGAGCCGGCTTGACTGCAACCGTTTCCGTCGCGCGAGGGGCGGCCGGCTGAATCGCGGCCTTGTCCAGAATGGCCTGGCGGTCTTGTTCGGACAGACCAAGCACATTCGCCGCCTGTTCCAGCCGTTGCTGTTGCTCCGCAGGAATGTCATGGCGATTCACCAGCAGCAGGTCGCGCACCAGCATCCAGGCCTGGTGGCGGATGTGCTGGTCGGGCAGCAGCGTGCTCAAGCCGTTCAGCGCGCGCTGATGATCGGCACGCACCAGGGCGACCTGTTTGCGGACGGTAGCCTTCAGCTGCATCAGCGTCAGCGGATATTCGCGCTGCACGCCGCGCATGGTGCGGCGGATGGCGTTGAACGGCCGTTCATCGATGACGCCCATGCCGATGCCGACATAGACCAGCAGCCGGATGAAGCCATCAGCCAGCGTGCCTTGTTCGAAGCTCGGGTCCAGCGCCTCGCGCTTCAGGCGCGCCAGCTCGCGGCTTTCCCAGGTGAGCGCCTGCTTGCGCTCTTCGCCGGCGGGCTGCACGCCTATCAGCGTGGCCAGTTGCGGCGATTCGTAAATCCCGCGGAATAGTTGTTCCTGGGCGGCGTCGCGCAGGTCGCGGTAATGATCCAGCGACTGGACGATGAAGTCAGACATCCGCTCCTGCCACTGCCACAGCGGATTGTCCGCGGAAACCGGGCGGCGTTGTTCGCGCACCTTGGCGGCGAGTCCGGGCAGCCACCACAGCCAGGGGTTCTTCGGCGAGATCAGCGTGCGTTCGAAGCGGGCGGGATGCAGCTCGCGCAGCAGGCGGGCGCTGGCCTCGTTGCTGAAGGCGCGCACCACGGGGGACAGATAGCGGTCGTACACGCCCTGGTTGATTTCGGAGACGCGTTTCACCACCTCGAAAGCCTGCTCGTCTTCGCGGCCGTCATCCAGCGCCAGGATGTCGGATACATCGCGGGCTTCGAAACGGATGATGTAGCGGCCTTCGATGTATTCCTGGCCCGGCGCGTCCGGGGCGATGTCTTCGATGATGGCTTCGTACAGGCCGGGCGCCAGCACGTCGATCAGGTCCAGCGCGTTGGCGAACTCGCTGTGCTCCTTGTTGGCCACGCCGGCGGACACGAAGATGCCGAGGTGCCCCACTTTGTTGTGCAGGCAGTAGACGATGGTCTGCTCGTTGTTGCGGATGTCCTCGACGCTGTCGTACAGGTCGGCGATCCAGTTCAGCGCCTGCTGCGGCGGGGTGATGTTGTCGCCCCAGGAGGCGAACACCATGATGGGCGAGCGGATGTTGCGCATGTCCACGCGCATCGTGCCGTCATGGCTGGTGATCTTGCCGTGGACCAGATCGTTGCCGACGAACAGCTTCTGGGTGATCCACTCCATCTCCACCTTGTTCAGCAGGTAGTGGCCGCCCCACCAGCGTTCGAAATCGAGATAGCGTTGCGGCTCGGTATCCACCTTGGAGTACAGATTGTAGGACTTCTTCCAAAGGGTGTTGGCCGGGTCCAGCTTCTCGAAGTTTTCCACCAGATGGGCGCCGTCGAAGTGGCCGTTGCCCAGGTCGCCGGCCAGCGAGGCGCTCCAGGTGCCGCCGTTCAGGCCACCGGCGTAACGCATGGGGTTCTTGCCGCGCACGCCGGCCCAGTAGGACAGCGGCGAGCCGGCCAGCAGGATCGGGCCAACCAGATCCGGCGCCACCGAAGCCAACATGGCCAGCGCCCAGCCGCCCTGGCAGTTGCCGATGACGAAGGGCTTGCCGTCGCTGTTCGGGTGCAGTTCGTTGACGCGCTTGAGGAAATGGCCTTCGGCCTTGGCCACGCTTTCTATGGTTTGGCCCGGCACAGGTTGCGGGAAGAACATCACGAAGTAGCAGGGATGTCCCTGCTGCAGCGCGATGCCGATTTCGCTGTCCATCTTGAAGCCGCCAATGCCGGGGCCGTGGCCGGCGCGCGGGTCGATGACCACGAAGGGGCGCTTGGCCGGATCGGTGGCTGGGCTGCCCTCCGGCGGCTTGATCGCCGCCAGCGCGTAGTTGGCCGGATCGGGCAGCTCGCGCGCGTCCATGATGATGGTGTAGTCGAACACCAGCACCGGCGGCTTGCCGCTTTCACAGTGTTCCAGATAGGTGGCGCCGCGCTGATACAGCGTGTCCCAATACAGAACACCGCGCTGGCAGGCGTCCAGCCAGTAATCAAACAACGGTTGGGCAAACGGGATTTTCCCGTCTCGAACTGCAGTAGTTGACCACATTGCAACCCCTTGCGTTTTGATGAGTGGAAACGGTGTGCGGCCAAGGCAACGGCCTTGGCTGCCACTGTACTCGTTATCTGCTGCAATGCAATAAATGCGAATGGTCTTGAGGCGATGTGTGGCGCGCAGCCATCAGCTTGTTGCACTGCAACTATTGTTTCGAGTGGCAGAGGTCGACAGAGTTTCCAGCGATTTGACCATCACCACGCTGCGATAGGCTTTGTCCGGCCATTGCAGCGGGGCTTCCACGCGGTAGCCGCGCCGCTGATAGCGGCGGACCAGGTGGGTGGCGTCCTGGGCGGTATCCAAGCGAATGGCGGCGCAGCCTTGCGTTCGCGCCCAGTTTTCCGCCGCGTCCAATAGTCGTTCGCCCAGGCCGTGGCCTTGCCATTCCGGCGCGACGGCCAGTTGCGACAGCACGGCGCCGTCGGGTTGTCGGAATTGCAGGCAAGGCGAGTTGAGTCGGGCGCGATGCACCGTGACGGTGCCGGCCAGCTGGTTTTGGTGCCAGGCCAGCAGGCAGTGGCCGCCCTGGATGCGGCGGCGGGTCACGTCGGGGCTTTGATCCACCGCGGTGTAGCGCAGCCCCATCGCGGCCAGTTGGGCGTAGGCGTGGTGCAGCAGATCGGTCAATTGTTCTATCGAATCGGATTCGGTTAAGGGTCGCAGCGTGAACATGGGAAGGTTTCTTCAGGGGGCGAGACCCTCATGAAGCAAGCGTCATGCCTGGTGGAGATGGGGCCGTCCCCAGTCGCCGGCCATTTCCTCGCTGATCAGGTCTTCCGCGATGAAGTCCAGAAAGGCGCGGACGGCCGGCGACAGGCCGCGGCGGGTAGGGAAGGCCGCATGCAGGATGCCCCAGGGAAAGTCGTATTGCGGCAGAATATGGCTAAGCCGTCCATCGGCCAGCGCTTGGTGGCAGACATTGGTGGGCAGCGCGGCGATGCCGATGCCGGCGATGGCGGCCTGCAGCAGCACGATCATGTCGTCGGTCATCAGTCGGGGCGCATCGATGTGAATGGTGTAGGTCTGGCCGACATTGTCCAGCAGCACCCACTGGCCGCGGCCGTCCGGCCGGCTCATCGTCAGCGCGGGCAGCGCGGCCAGCCGCTCTGGCGCTTGCGGTTCGCCGTGCTTTTCCAGGAAGGCGGGGCTGGCCACCAGGATGACCCGGCTCTTGCCCAAGGTGCGCACGACCAGGCTGGCGCTGTCTTCGATGACGTTGCGCACCCGGAGCGCCACGTCCACCCCTTCCTCGATCAGGTCCACCCTGCGGTTGGTGGCCTCCAGCGCCACCCGCACCTGAGGGTGGCGCGCCAGAAAGCGCGGCAGCGCGGCGCTGAGCATGGTCTTGGCCAGCAGTTCCGGGCAGCTGACCCGTATCAGGCCGCGCGGTTCGGCGCTGCTTTGCAGGATGGTCTCATCGGCGGCCTCGGCTTCGGCCAGCATGGCCTGGCAGCGTTGATAATACTGGCTGCCGATTTCCGTCAGCGACAGGCGGCGCGTAGTCCGTTGCAGCAGGCGCACGCCCAGGCGGCTTTCCAGTTCCGCTACCCGCCGCGACAGCGTGGACTTGGGGATGCCCAGCACCCGGGAGGCCGCCATGAAGCCGCCGTGCTCCACCACTTTGGCGAAGTACATCAGATCGTTCAGGTCTCGCATGATTGTCTCGCTGGTGGAACAATGTTTCCGATTTTAGCAGTCTAGTTCGGATTGTTGCTCGTGCTTATCATGCACACATCTCCACCGCACCGCGAAAGACCCGAATATGAAACTGCTGCATCTCGATTCCAGCATCCTGGCCGACAACTCGGTTACCCGCGAATTGTCCGCCGTAGTGGCCAACACGCTGCGTCAGCGTCACGCCAATGTCGAAACCATCTACCGCGATCTGGCGGCCAATCCGATCGCTCACCTGTCCGGCGAAATCGTCGGCGCGCGTTTCGTGCCGGAGACGGACTGGACGCCGCTGCAGCGCAGCGAGGCTGCCTTGACCGATCAACTGATCGAGGAGTTCGTCGCAGCCGACGTGCTGGTGATCGGCGCGCCGATGTACAACTTTTCCATCCCGACTCAGTTGAAGAGCTGGATCGACCGCGTGGCCGCCGCCGGCCGCACCTTTAAGTACACCGAGAACGGCGCGGTGGGTCTGGTGCCCAACAAGAAGGTGATTGTGGTGTCCGCCCGCGGCGGCGTGCACAGCGGCGAGCAGGGCAGCCTGATGGACTTCCAGGAAGATTATCTGGTGAAGGTATTGGGTTTCCTGGGCGTGAGCGACGTCGAAATCATCCGAGCCGAGGCCATCGGCATGGGTCCGGACAAGCGCGCCACGTCGATCCACCTGGCGAAGGAAGCCATCGCCAAGCTGGCGCTGTAACAGCCAATGCAAAGCAGGCCCGGCGCATTGCAGCCGGGCCTGCTTGCGTCTAGTCCAACGGCAACTTCAGCGCCTGCTCCACGCTGGGCTCGGTCAGGTAGCGCCGCATGATGGCGCGCAATGTGCCGTCGCGGTACATCTTGCGCAGCTCGTCCTGCCACAACGCGGCGGCTTGCTGGCTGAAGCGCGCCTTGCTCAGCACGATGCTGCCCGCGGTGATTTCGCTGTCCGGGAAAAAGTCGTGCACCGTCACCTGCTGGGCGGCCTGATGGCTTTGCAGCCAAGGATCGAAGCTGATGGGGTGGCCGAAAGAGGCCGTCACCACGCCGCTGCAGACCATTTTATACAGATCGTCCTCGTTGGCGGCGGTGACAATCTTGTGCTGTTGCGCCAATCCATCCAGAAACTTGTCTTCGGCCGGGCTGTGGCGGTAGCCGCGCACCATGCCCCAGCGCAGGTCCGGCAGCTTGAGCAGCGCATCCAGCGTGGAGACATTCACGCCGCGGTGCAGCAGCACCAGATTCTTGCTGTGATGGTAGACCACCATCCACAAATAGCGTTGTCGCTCCGGCGTCACGGTGGTGGAACTGCCGATGTCGGCCTGGCCTATCTCCAGCAGCTTCAATACGCGCAGCCGCGGATAATCGCCTTCGCTCTGGATGGGGCAATTCAGCCTGCGGGCCAGTTCGTGAAGGATGTCCGGATCATAACCCTTGCCCAAGTGATAGGCGACGCCGAAGTTGTAATAGGCGATGGTCAGCGGACCGCCGGGACAGGCGGGGTTGGGAGTCGATTGAGCGGTAGCCAGCCAAAGCGAAAGCGCGCAGCCTGCAAGCAGTTTCATCGATCACTCCGTGTAGACGAGATGACATTGCCGTTCTTTTCAGTCTAGCGGCAACTGCATCATTTGCTTGGCGGCCCCTTCGCTGAGGTGGCGCCGCAGGATGTTGAGCAGGCTGTCATCCTGATACATTTTCTTTAGCTCCAAATGCCAATGCTCGGCCGCCTCTTGCGAAAACCTTGCCTTGCTCAGGGCCAGGCCGCTGGCGATGGTTTCTCCGGACGGAAACAAATCCACCACGAGGATGCGTTTGGCGACCTGCGGGTCGCGCAGCCAGCGCCCGTAGCTGGTGGGCAGCGAGAACGCGGCGGTCACGATGCCGTCGTCTAGCATGCGGAACAGATCGTCTTCGTCATTCGCCATCACCAGTTTGTTTTCTGCCTTCATCTGCGCCAGCAATTGATCCTGCTGCGCACTGTGTCGGTAGCCGCGTATGGCGCCCCAGCGCAAGGCCGGGTCGCGCAATAGCTCCGGCAGCGCGCGCGCATGGATGGACGGATGCAGCAGCACCATGTTTCGGGTGTGGTTGTAAGGGAAGATCCAGGCGTAGGCCAGCCGATCCGGCGTGGCCAGGGTGGAAGTGCCAAGGTCGATCTGGCCGCTTTCCAGCATCTTCAGCGCGCGCAGCCGCGGCAGCTCCGTTTCGCTGGCTATTGGGCAATGCAGCCGCCGGGCCAGCTCGCGCACCATGTCTACGTCGTAGCCGTTGCCGTCGCGATAGGCGACGCCGAACTTGTAGAACCCCACGCGTAGCGGGCCGTTGGGGCAGGCCGGATTGGGCGCGGCGTGGCTGGGGAGGGCCAGCAGGCACGAGGCCAGCCACGCCACGGCAAGGTTAGAGCGAATGCGATTCAGCGAGGCGATGGCGTGCATGAGTCCCGAACCCGTGCGGCGACCTGTTCCGTGCCCATGGGATGCGGGCACGGCGATGCCGCGTTGTTATTCCTCGCTGATTATAGTCAAGCCGATTACGCTGTCGCGCGATAAGCCGCGGCTGCGTTGTGGTAGCGTCTGGACTGCCGCTCCACCCATTGTTCCGTCGCCTGGGCTGCCGCTAGCAAGGCTTTGTCGCCGCGTTTCAGCGATTCCAGCTGCAAGATGGATACATCGTTCAGGCCCATGGTGGCCAGCGCGCAGCGCAGATACGGCGTCAAAAAGTCGGGCTGCCAATCCGGTTTGGACTGCATCGGCCCGCCGCTGGCCACGATGACGAAAACGGGCCGGTTGTTCAGCAGGCCGTGTTTGCCATCCGGCCCGCCGCGGAAGGTTCGGCCGGGGCGCATCACCAGGTCCAGCCAGACTTTCAGCGCGGCCGGCACGGTAAAATTGTGCATGGGCGTGGACAGGATTAAGCAGTCGCAGGCCTCCAGTTCGGCAATCAGCTGTTCTGATAGCGCTAACGCCTGCCGTTGCGCATGGTTGCGCGCGTCTTCGCGCATCAGACTGGCTTCGACAAACTCCCGGTTGATGGCATGGAGCGGCAGCAAAGAGAGATCGCGCTCGATAAGGGCGGGCGAGCCGGCCTGCGCCAGCCGCGCGGCCAGCAGCTTGCCGGCCTGGAGGCTATGAGAGTCGGCGCCATTTGGGCTGGCGTTGACGTGCAGAATGCTTGGCATGTTCAGTCCTCGCTTAGTGGCTGCATAAAGCGCAAGGCGGTGGCGACCAGGCCCTGGCGATAATAAAAGCGATGGCCCAGGGTGTTGGACATCGGCGTGTCCAGCAACAGCTTGGCGCAACCATGGCTGCGGGCCAGCTGTTTCAAATGGTTCATCAGGGTTTCGCCCAGGCGTTGGCCGCGGCAGCGTTCATCGGTGACGAGGTCGTCCACATACATGTGCCGGCCATGCACCAGGTTTTCCATGGGACGCCAGCCGGCCAGGGCGGCCAGCTCGCCGTCGCGGTATAGTCCAAGCAGCCGGTAGCCTTGACGGGTCTGGCGCTGCCAGCGCGCGACCAGCTCATCGGCATCCATGAGGTGGGGGCGGAATTGCCGCATCAGCGCAAAGCTGGCGCGGACTGTTTCTGCGGTGTCAATGTCACGGATTTCAAGACGCATGGCTGGTGTCCTGTCGGTATCGTGGTTAATATCAGAGTTCTTACATCATGCAAAATATCAGAGCTTTGATATTATGATCAAGTCATCAAGGGCGGCGTTGCCGGAGCCGGGCGAGGGCAAGCGCGGCGAAGACGGGCATATAGGCTATCTATTGCGTCAGGCCGCTGCGGGCCAACATTTGCGGATGGAGCGCGCATTGGCGGATTTGGGCGTGACGCCGCCGCAGTTCGTGGTGCTGACGATGCTGGCGGCCTATCCCGGACATTCCAATGCGGATTTGGCGCGGCTGGCCTTGCTGACGCCGCAAACCGTCAGCGTCATCGTGGCGAATCTGAAAAAAGCCAGCCTGGTGGAGGCCAGACCGCATGCCAGCCATGGCCGCATCGTGCAATTGCAGTTGAGCGCCAAGGGGGAGGATTTGCTGATGCAAAGCAAGGCGCGGGTGCGTGAGCTGGAGGCGCGCATGCTGGAGGGATTGTCGGCAGTGGAGGAGCAGACGATACGACGTTGGTTGGCGAGGCAGGCTGCCGGCCAGGACTGAGCCTGGCCGGCGAGCAGCTTACAGCTTGATCAGGGTGCTCTTCAGTTCGGTGTATTTTTCCAGCGCATGCAGCGATTTGTCGCGGCCGTTGCCGGATTGCTTGTAGCCGCCGAACGGGAAGTTCATGTCGCCGCCCTCGTCATAGCAGTTGACCCAAACCGTGCCGGCGCGCAGGCGGCGCGACACTTGGTGGGCGGTGCTGACGTCGGCAGTCCATACCGCGGCCCCCAGGCCGTATTCGGTGTCGTTGGCGATGCGGATGGCTTCCTCGACATCATCGAAGGTGATGACCGACAGCACCGGGCCGAAGATTTCCTCGCGGCAGATGGTCAGGCTGTCGCTTGGGCAGTCGAAGGCCGTCGGCTCGATGAACAGGCCCTTGTCGGCGTGGGCCGCCTTGCCGCCCAGCAACAGGCTGGCGCCTTCGCTCAGACCTTTGTCGATATAGCTCAGCACCTTGCGGTACTGGATATCGTCGACGATGGCGCCCATCGACGTGGCCGGGTCCAGCGGATCGCCCGGATAGTAGCCGGCGGCGGCCTTTTTGAATTCCTCCAGAAAGCGCGCCTTGATATCGCGATGGACCAGCACGCGGGAGCCGGCGGTGCACATCTCGCCCATGTTGTAGTAGATGGCGCCGGCCGCCGCGCGCGCGGCGCGGGCCAGGTCCGGGCAATCCGGCAGGATGATGTTGGGCGACTTGCCGCCCAGCTCCAGCCAGGCGCGTTTCAGATTCGATTGCGCGGCGTAGCCGGCGATCAATTTGCCGACAGCGGTGGAGCCGGTGAAGGCCACGCAGTCCACGTCCATGTGCAGCGCCAGCAGGCGGCCGACATCCCCGGCGCCGGGCAACACCTGGAAGATGCCGTCCGGGATGCCGGCTTGCTTGGCCAGCCCCGCGACGCGGATGGCAGTCAGCGGCGATTTTTCCGATGGCTTGACGATGACGGCGTTGCCGGCGGCCAGCGCCGGGCCGAACTTCCAGCTGGCCATCAGAATCGGGAAATTCCACGGCACAATGGCGGCCACCACGCCGATCGGTTCGCGCGTCACCAGGCCCAGCAGCTTGGGATCGACCGGCGCCACTTCGCCGCCGATCTTGTCTATCGCCTCGGCGAACCACTCCACGCAATAGGCCGCGCCAGGCACATCCACCGTGGTGGTGTCGCCGATGGGTTTGCCGGCGTCCAGGGTTTCCAGCAGCGCCAATTCGTCGGCATGTTGGCGGATCAGCGCGGCGAAGCGTTTCAGAATGCTGCCGCGCTGGCGCGGCGCCAGTCCCGACCAAGCGCCGGAGTCGAAGGCGCGGCGCGCCGCCTTGACCGCGGCTTCCACCTCGGCTTCGCCGCAATGGCTGATATCGGCCAGCTTGGCGCCGGTGGCGGGGTTGACGCAATCGAAGCGTTTGCCGTCGGCGGCCTCGCGGTAAGCGCCGTCAATGAAGGCGCGTCCTTCTATTTGCAGTTCTGCAGCAAGTTGTTTCCAGTCAGCATGTGTACTGCGGGACATGGGTTTCTCCTCTTGTGTGGTGCTGCTTTGCGGTTGTGGTGCGGATTCAGGCGGAAATAGGGCTGCAAAGTTCGATCAGCGTGCCGTCGGGGCTGCGCAGGTAGGACACGGTCTGGCCCCATGGTTTCTGGCTTGGCGCCGCCAGTTCCACCGCCCCGCATGCCAGCGCGAGTTGATGCGCGGCCGCCACCTGTTCGGTGACCAGACCGATTTCCATGCCCAAAGGCTGGGCGGTGTCGCTGGCGCGCACGTGGCCGGCGGGCAGGTTCATCGCCGCTAGTTCGTGGCTGGCGAAGGAAAGGGTGGTGTCGCCGGTGTCCAGCTCGCCATACGCGCCGGATTCATGCAGGAATTTCTGTTTCAGGCCGAATGCCTGCTCGAAGAAGCGCAGCGAGGCCGCGACATCTGGAACGTAAACGATGGTGTAACCCAGCTTCATGCACTTCTCCATATGTTTGCAGCGAATCAGAAGGTTGGCGGCGAGCTGGCGCTCACCACTTCGCAGATGTCGTCGCCGACGTTGCGGAAACGGTGCGGCAGTTTGCTGTCGAAGTAATAGGCATCGCCCGGCCCCAGCACCCGGCTGTCTGCGCCTACGGTGACTTCTATGCTGCCGCGGATGACGACGCCGCCTTCCTGGCCTTCATGCATCAGCATGTCCGGGCCGGTATCGGCGCCGGGGACGTAGCGCTCGCGCAGGATGGCGATGTCGCGCTTGTCATGGCCGGTGCCGACCAGCATCAGATTGATGTCCTCGTTGCCGAGATTGGGCAGCTCATCCGCCTGGTAGAACACGCGCGGCTGCGCGGGTTCGGCGTCGAAGGTGAAGAATTCCGCCAGCGTGATCGGCAGGCCTTCCAGTACTTTTTTCAGGGAGCTGACGGACGGACTAACCCGGTTTTGCTCGATCAGCGAGATGGTGCCGTTGGTGACGCCGGCTCGTTTGGCCAGCTCTCTTTGCGACAAGCCGAACCTTGTCCTGACCATTCTCAAGCGCGCGCCGACATCCATTCTTCCTGCTCCATCAGTATGTTAATAATTTTAGACATTATGCGGCATTGTACCGCACCGACGGGGAAACCTGCTTGCTGCGTCGCAAAATCAAATATCTTTGCAAGGGTGAGGTTTTATAGTCAGAATCAGTTTGAAAGGGCAAGCGCGATGTGAATTTTCTTAAACGGCTGTTGCCAGTTTGCCCATGAACCAAATGAGTTTGGAGGCGACTATGTTGATCGGCGTTCCGAAGGAAATCAAAAACCACGAGTATCGGGTGGGTCTGACCCCGTCCGGTGTCCGCGAGTTGGTTGCAAACGGGCACAAGGTACTGGTGCAGACCCACGCTGGCTTGGCCATTGGCTTTACCGACGAGCAGTACATTCAAGCCGGCGCTTCCATCGCCTCCAACGCGGAGGAAGTGTTCGAGCGTTCTGAAATGATCGTCAAGGTCAAGGAGCCGCAGCCGGTGGAGTGCCGGATGCTGCGTCCCGGCCAGGTGCTATTCACTTATCTGCATCTGGCGCCGGATCCTGATCAGACCAAGCTGCTGATCGAGTCTGACGCCATCGCCATCGCTTATGAAACGGTGACCGACGAGCGCGGCGGCCTGCCGCTGCTGGCGCCGATGTCCGAGGTGGCGGGGCGTATGGCTATCCAGGCCGGTGCCCATGCGCTGGAAAAAGCCCAGGGCGGCCGCGGCGTGCTGCTGGGCGGCGTGCCGGGCGTCGCCCCGGCCAAGGTGGTGGTGATAGGCGGCGGCGTGGTGGGGCTGAACGCCGCGCGCATGGCGATGGGCGCCGGCGCCGACGTGACCATTCTGGATAAGTCGCTGACCCGCCTGAAAGAGATAGACATGGTGTTCGGCGGCCGCATCAAGACCCTGATGTCCAACGGCGCCAATATCGACGACAGCATCCGCGACGCCGATCTGGTGATCGGCGCGGTGCTGATTCCGGGCGCGGCGGCGCCGAAGCTGGTGACGCGCGCCATGCTGAAGACGATGAAGCCTGGCGCGGTGCTGGTGGATGTGGCCATCGACCAGGGCGGCTGTTTCGAAACCAGCCGGCCCACCACCCATCAAGACCCGATCTACACCGTGGACGGCATCGTGCACTATTGCGTGGCCAATATGCCGGGCGGCGTGGCGCGCACCTCGACCCAGGCCTTGACCAACGCCACGCTGCCGTACGCGCTGGAGCTGGCCAACAAGGGTTGGCGCCAGGCCTTGCTGGATAATGCCCACCTGCGCAACGGCCTGAACATCTGCCGCGGCCGCGTCGCTTACCAGGCGGTGGCGCAGGATCTGGGCCACGCCTACGTCGATCCGATCGAGGCCATCAAGGCCGCCAGCTGAACAGGAGCCGCACTGCCATGTCGCAAGCCATCATCGGTATTCCCTGCGATCTCAAAACCATAGGCCTGCTGCCGTTCCACGCGGTAGGCGACAAATACATCACGGCTGCGGCCGGCGGCGCCGGGGGCTTGCCGCTGCTGATTCCCGCGCTCGGCGACGAGGACTTGTTGCGCGCGACGCTGCAAACGCTGGACGGCGTGCTGTTGCCAGGCTCGCCGTCCAATGTGGAGCCACACCATTACGGCGGTCCGGCCAGCCGCGAAGGCACGCTGCATGATCCCAAGCGCGACGCCACCACGCTGCCGCTGATCCGCATGGTGTTGGAGCAGGGCATTCCGCTCTTGGGCATCTGCCGCGGCTTTCAGGAAATCAATGTGGCGCTGGGCGGAGAGCTGCACCAGCATGTGCAGGAGCAACCCGGTCTGAGCGACCACCGCGAGGCGGAAAGCGACGATGTGGCCGAGATGTATGCCCCGGCGCATGCCGTCAGCTTTGTCGAGGGCGGCTTGCTGGCCGGGTGGACTGGCCAGCGCGGCGCGCAGGTGAATTCCTTGCATCAGCAGGGCATCAAGCGCTTGGCGCCGGGCCTGGACGCCGAGGCGCACGCCGAGGACGGCCTGGTGGAAGCCTACCGCATCCGAGGCGCCAAGGCCTTCGCCTTCGCCGTGCAATGGCATCCGGAATGGCGCTATTGGGAAAATCCGCTGTCGCAGGCGATATTCGGCGCCTTTGGCGAGGCTTGTCGAGCCAGGAGAGCGCAACGAGGCAAGTGATGGGGCAGTAACCGCGCGCGGGCCGATGAACCCCGCGCGCGTTTTGATGACTCATAAGAAGCACCTCCCGATCCAGAGCCGCAGTCAGCGGCCGGGGAGTCTACAGAGGAAGCATTATGAATCACCAGATCAATGAGTGGTTGCGAGAGCACCGTATCACCGAGGTGGAATGCATCGTGCCGGACATGACCGGCGTGGCGCGAGGCAAGATCGTTCCGAAGGACAAATTCGTATCCGACCCGGAAATGCGCCTGCCGGAAGCGGTGCTGATCCAGACGGTCACCGGCGATTATCCAGACGACAGCATGCTGGATCTGACCGATCCCGACATGGTGCTGGAGCCGGACCCGAACACGCTGCGCTATGTGCCGTGGGCGGTGGACCCGACGGCGCAGCTGATCTACGACTGTTTCCGCGCCGACGGCACCCCGGTGGACGTGGCCCCGCGCAATGTGCTGAAGCGCGTGCTGGGCTTGTACGACGAGATGGGCCTGGAGCCGGTGCTGGCGCCGGAGATGGAGTTCTATCTGTTGTCGCCGAACCCGGACCCGGACATTCCGCTGGCGGCGCCGGTGGGGCGTACCGGACGGGCCGAGTTTGGCCGCCGCTCTTACTCCATCGACGCCGTCAACGAGTTCGACCCGCTGTTCGAGGACATCTACGACTATTGCCATGCCCAGAACCTGGAGGTGGATACGCTGATTCACGAGATCGGCACCGCCCAGATGGAAATCAACTTCCTGCACGGCAACCCGCTGGAGCTGGCCGACCAGGTTTTCCTGTTCAAGCGCACCGTGCGCGAGGCGGCGTTCCGCCACAATATGTACGCCACCTTCATGGCCAAGCCGATGGAGAACGAACCAGGCAGCGCCATGCACATTCACCAGAGCGTGGTGGACAAGAATACCGGCCGCAATGTGTTCTCCAATGACGACGGCAGCCCGTCAGACTTGTTCTTCCACTTCATCGCCGGCATG
The DNA here is from genome assembly GCF_016428945.1 of Chromobacterium sp. ASV23. Taxonomy (NCBI): domain Bacteria; kingdom Pseudomonadati; phylum Pseudomonadota; class Betaproteobacteria; order Neisseriales; family Chromobacteriaceae; genus Chromobacterium; species Chromobacterium sp. ASV23. Next base: position 45,155 of record NZ_JAELTR010000012.1, on the reverse strand, counting down.
CAGAAATACATTCCGCAAACCATGCCGCTGTTCGCCCCTTACGTGAACTCATTCCGTCGTTTGTCTCGCTATACCGCGGCGCCGACCAATGTCGAATGGGGTTACGACAACCGCACCGTCGGCCTGCGCATTCCGCATTCGTCGCCGGCCGCGCGCCGCATCGAAAACCGGGTGCCGGGCGTCGACGTCAATCCGTATATCGCCATCGCCGCCACGCTGGCCTGCGGCTATCTGGGCATGACCGGCAAGCTCAAACCGTCCGAGCCGCGCCAGACCGACGCCTACGAGTTGCCCTATCAATTTCCCAACAGTTCCGAGGAGTCCTTGCAGCAGCTCGCCGGCTGCCATGAGATCGCCGAGGTGCTGGGTCCGCGCTTCGTCAAGATGTACGTCGGCATGAAGGAGAAGGAGTTCTCCGAATACTTCCGCGTGATCAGCCCGTGGGAGCGCAAGTTCCTGCTGCTGCACGTGTGATGCGGGAACCGTCAGGGTACGGTTAGAATCGCAGCGATGGACAGGACAATTGAATAAAACGACGCCCCAGGCGCAGGAGAGGCGGACCGCTGGTTCGCCTTGTCGGAGAAAACAGGAAGGAAGTGTTATGCAGAACCAACGTACCACCAGCCAATTGCGCGAACTGGATGCCGCCCACCACCTGCATCCGTTCACCGATACCGCATCCCTCAACCAGGCCGGCGCGCGGGTGATGACGCGCGGCGAGGGCGTGTATCTGTGGGATTCCGAAGGCAACAAGATCATCGACGGCATGGCCGGCCTTTGGTGCGTCAATGTCGGCTATGGCCGCAAGGATTTCGCCGAAGTGGCGCGGCGCCAGATGGAAGAACTGCCGTTCTACAATACCTTCTTCAAGACGACCCACCCGGCTGTGGTGGAGCTGTCCGCCTTGCTTTGCGAAGTGACGCCGGCCGGGTTTGATCACGTGTTCTACACCAACTCCGGCTCGGAGTCGGTGGATACGATGATCCGCATGGTGCGCCGCTACTGGGATGTGCAGGGCAAGCCGGAGAAGAAGACGCTGATCGGCCGCTGGAACGGCTACCACGGCTCCACCATAGGCGGGGCCAGCCTGGGCGGCATGAAATACATGCACGAGCAGGGCGATCTGCCGATTCCCGGCATGGCGCACATCGAGCAGCCGTGGTGGTACAAGTTCGGCAAGGACATGACGCCGGACGAATTCGGCCTGGTGGCCGCCCGTTGGCTGGAGGAGAAGATTCTCGAAATCGGCCCGGAAAAGGTGGCGGCGTTTGTCGGCGAACCCATCCAGGGCGCAGGCGGCGTGATCATCCCGCCGGCCAGCTACTGGCCGGAAATCGAACGCATCTGCCGCAAATACGATGTGTTGATCGTCGCCGATGAAGTCATCTGCGGTTTTGGCCGCACCGGAGAGTGGTTTGGTCATCAGCGCTTCGGCTTCCAGCCGGACATCTTCACCACCGCCAAGGGCTTGTCCTCGGGCTACCTGCCCATCGGCGCCGTTTTTGTCGGCAAGCGCGTGGCCGAAGGGCTGATCGCCGGCGGCGACTTCAACCACGGCTTCACCTATTCCGGCCACCCGGTCTGCGCCGCCGTCGCCCACGCCAACGTGGTGGCGTTGCGCGATGAGGGCATCGTTCAGCGCGTCAAGGATGATATCGGCCCTTATCTCCAGCAGCGCTGGCGTGAAACCTTCAGCCGTTTCGAGCATGTGGACGACGTGCGCGGCGTCGGCATGCTGGGGGCGTTCACCCTGGTCAAGAACAAGGCCAAGCGGGAGCTGTTTCCGGACTTTGGCGAGGTCGGCACGCTGTGCCGCGATATCTTCTTCCGCAACAACCTGATCATGCGCGCCTGCGGCGACCATATCGTTTCCTCGCCGCCGCTGGTGATGACGCGCGGCGAGGTGGATGAAATGCTGGCGGTGGCGGCCCGCTGCCTGGAGGAGTTCGAGCAGACGATCAAGGCGCGCGGATTGGTTTGATAGCGGCTATGCTGCGGGGGCGGGGCAGTATTTTTTGCGTCGCTTCCCGGTTTTACAGCGAATGAGGCGGGTTGGTACAATTCCACCCGCTTTTTCTATTATTTCTATAATGAATTGCAAAAAGGCATGCTGTAATACAAACAACGGCATTCGGCTACAAAACAAATAGGGACTTGACGCATGTTCGTCGGAATCGGGTACATCATCATTCTGGGTTCGGTGCTCGGAGGCTTCATAGCCGCAGGGGGCCATGTCGCCGCACTTATCCAGCCGCTGGAATTCGTGATGATCGGCGGGGCGGCTGCCGGCGCATTCGTCGTTGCCAATGGCGGCGCGCCGCTGAAAGCCACCATGAAGGCGCTCCCCACCGTGTTCAAGGGCAGCCCATACGGCAAAGCCTTCTACATGGATCTGTTTTCCCTGCTGTTCGAGATCCTGACCAAGGTGCGCAAGGAAGGCCTGATGTCGATCGAGGCCGATGTCGAGAATCCGGAGTCGAGCCCGGTGTTTGGCAAATATCCCAGTATTTTGCATGACCATCATGTCGTAGAGTTCATCAGCGACTACCTGCGGCTGATGGTGGGCGGCAATCTGAACGCCTTCGAGATCGAAAACCTCATGGACGTGGAAATCGAGACTCACCACCACGAGGGCGAAGTGCCGGTGGCGGCGGTCAAGAGCCTGGGCGACGGCCTGCCGGCCTTCGGTATCGTCGCCGCCGTGATGGGCGTGGTGCATACCATGGAATCGGTGGGCGCGCCGCCGGCCGAGCTGGGCATGCTGATCGCCCACGCGCTGGTGGGTACTTTCCTCGGTATCTTGCTGGCCTATGGCTTTGTCGGCCCCTTGGGCACCATTCTGGAACACAAACTGAATGAAGGCACCCGCGTCTACCAGACCATCAAGGTGACATTGCTGGCCAGCCTGAACGGCTACGCGCCGCAGGTGGCGGTGGAGTTCGGCCGCAAGGCGCTGTCGTCGATGGACCGCCCGTCCTTCAAGGAACTGGAAGACCACGTCAAGTTGACCAAAAAATAAGCCGGGCAGGGGATAGAGATGGCGGACGAATCGCAGCGACCCATAGTCGTCAAGAAAATCAAGAAAGGCGGGCACGGCCATCACGGTGGCGCCTGGAAGATCGCCTACGCCGACTTCGTGACGGCGATGATGGCGTTCTTCCTGCTGATGTGGCTGTTGGGCTCGGCTTCGCAGGGCACCCTGAACGGCATTTCCGAATACTTCAAAACGCCGCTGAAGGTGGCGCTGGCTGGCGGAGCGGGCGCCGGCGACGCCACTTCGGTGATCAAGGGCGGCGGCAACGACATCACCAAGCAGGCCGGGCAGGTCAACAAGGCTGGCGCCAGGCAGGTGGAGATCATGCAGAAGCAGCAGGAGCAGGCACGGCTGAATGAGCTGCAGCAGAAGATCCAGCAAACGATAGACAACAGCGTGCTGCTGAAGGAATACAAGAACCAGCTGAAGCTGGAAATGACGCCGGAAGGCCTGAAGATTCAGATCGTGGACGAGCAAAACCGGCCAATGTTCGACTCCGGCAGCTCGCGCATGTTGCCGCATACCCGGGCCTTGTTGCAGCAATTGGCGATGGACTTGAATCAACTGCCCAACAGGATCAGCATCTCCGGCCATACCGATGCCACGCCCTTCTCCGGCGGGCAAGGCGGCTACAGCAACTGGGAGCTGTCGGCGGATCGCGCCAATACCGCGCGCCGCGAGCTGATCGCCGGCGGGCTCAGCGAGAGCAAGGTCATACGGGTGGTTGGGCTGGCTTCGGCTATTCCGCTGATCAAAAGCAATGTGTTCAGCCCAGAAAACCGCCGCATCACCATTGTCGTGCTGAACAAGGAAGCTGAAACTTCCATTCTCAACGACGGTTTCAAACCGCAGATGAACCAGGAAGTGATAGGCGGCCCGGCAGACGGCCAGCCTGCCGGAAGCCAGCCATCGGCTTCGCCGTGAGGCGCGCGGCATGAGGCGATTGCGCCACGTATCGCAGCAGCTGTTGGCCGCCCTGGCCGCCTGGGTGTTCATCGCGCCCGGGCTGCACTTGGAGGCTTGGGCGCTGTTGCAGGGGCTGCTGGCCGCCTTATCGTCCATCGCATTGCGCCAGCCGGGCTGGCAGCGGCTGGCCCATGGCTTGTTCGTGCCGGCTGTGGTATTGATGAGGCAGCTGGATATCGCGCCGGTCTGGTATCTGGCGGCTTTGCTGGCGACATTGGCGTTGGGGCGCAATGCGCTGTTTGAGCGTGTGCCGCTGTATCGCTCCGGCGCGCTGGTCGCGCAGCGGCTGGACGACGTGCTGGCGCAGCAAAGCCGGCTGCTGGAGGCGGGGTGCGGCGATGGCCGGCTGGCGGTTCGTCTTGCCGCCCTGCGTCCGGATTTGCGCGTGCTGGCGCTGGAAAACGCGGTAGGCGCTTGGTCGCTGGCGCGCTTGCGCTGGTGGAGCGCCGGGAGGCCTGCCGGGCTAGACATAGGTTGCCGCAGCTTTTGGAAAGAAAACTGGGGGAATCATGATGCGATCTACGTTTTTTTGTCGCCGGAGCCTATGCCTCGGGTCTGGCGCAAGTTTCTGGATGAGGGCCGGCCAGGCAGCCTGCTCATCAGCAATACGTTCTCCGTGCCGGACATCGAGCCTGACGAACGCCTGCCGCTTGATGGACCCCTACAAAAAGAACTTCTAATCTGGCGCCACCCACATGGATCTGAATAACTGGACGAAAACCATTGCCGAGCAGCGATGGCCGATTCTCCCCGAAACGCTGGTCGAGGTGCGTGATGCCTGCGCCCGGCACAGCGATCTGATCAACTTCACCTACCTGGCCAATCTCTGCCTGTCTGATCCGTTTCTGCTGCTGGACCTGTTCCGGGTGGTAGGCAATTCGCGCGCCTTGCAGCGCAACGAGTCTATCCCCGCCGTGGAGCCGACGCTGCTGCTGATGGGCCTGGAGGCGGTGGTCACGCGTTTTAATCGCCTGGAGGCCCTGGAAGCGGCTCCGGGCAAGCTGGACGCAGAAGTTTATGAAGCGGTGGGCGACTGGATGGGGCGCAGCCGCGTGGCGGCGCTGCTGGTGAAGGAGTGGCTGTCCATCATGGGCGATCTGAAAGTCGAGGATTGCTTTGTCTCGGCGCTGCTGTACAACTTGCCTGGCTGCATCTACATGATCCAGCGCAACAGCCTGCCGGACAAACCGCTGCTACAGGAAATGTCGGAGGTCTTCGACGCCGATTACGCCAAAATTCTGGCCGCTTTCATCAAGGCCATGCCGCTGCCGGCAGGCTTCAATCAGCTGCTGGGTCCAGGCGCGCCAAGCAAGCGGCGGCAATTGCTGAAGCTGGCCATCGCCACCGCTAACTCTCTGGAGCATGGCGTGACCCGCAGCACTTGGCTGGTGGGCGTGGACACCGCCGCCAAGCTGATCAACTGCACGCCGGAGCTGGCCTATCAATCCGTAGTGCATGCAGTATTGAATGTGGCCCGGCATCCGCATGTCGCCGGCTATACCTTCCCCGCCCGCGCCTTGCTATTGCTGCCGACGGAAAGCAAGAAGATGGAGATGAAAAAAGCGGCGGCGCTGTCCAGCGGAGATCAGCTGGAAAACGCCATTCGCGAATCCATCCGCTTTTTGGCTAATGACTTGAAATTCGAGCGTGTGCTGTATTACCACTATGAACATGACGGCCATCTGCTCAAGTTGCGCTACCAGGTCGGGGTGCCGTCGGAAAGCCCGCTACGCAAGCTGCCGCTGGAATTGGAGCCGGGCAGCTTCTTCGGCGTATTCACCAGCAAGCCGCAAAGCTTCCATGCGCCGGCCGCGGTGCGGCAGCAGTTGACGCGGCGCTACGACGACGAGTTTTTCCGCCATGTCGGGGATCAGGAATTCGCCTTGATGACCCTGTTTGGCGGCCAAAAACTCAGCGGCGTGTTCTATGTCGACAATGCGGTCAGCGGCCGCTCGATAGACGATACGACCTATCATCGCTTCAAGGACCTGGTCACCCGGCTGACGATGATGCCGCAATGATGCAAGAAGGCGGCGGGGCGGGTAAACTCTGCCCCTTCGCTTTTGTACAGCCAGACAAGAATATCCCATGCCTTACATCGCCAAATCCATCACCTCTCCGCATAACGACGAAGTCAAGGCGCTGGCCCGTCTGGTCCAGCACAGCCGCGACCGCCGCAAGGAGGGCGTGATGGTGCTGGAAGGCATCCATCTGGTCGAATCCTGCCTGCAAGCAGGAGGCCGGCTGGCGCGGGTGTATCTGAACGAAGCGGCCGCGGCCAAGCCGGAAGTGATCTCTCTGCTGAATGGCCTGCCGGCGGACACGGTGGTGGTCACCTTGCCGAAGCCGGTGATGGCGAAGGCGACGGCGCTGTCCAGCGCGTGCGAGCTTTTGGCCTTGTGCGAGCGGCCGCTGCCGCCCGCGCCGCATGCCGACGCGCCGCGCGTTCTGCTGGAAGACATCCAGGATCCGGGCAATCTGGGCACCATTCTGCGCAGCGCCGCCGCTGCCGGCGTCTACGATGTGTTTTTGTCCAAGGGCTGCGTCGATGTGTTCTCGCCCAAGGTGCTGCGCGCCGGGATGGGCGCGCACTTTGCGCTGCGCATCCATGAGCATGCCGATCTGGCCGAAGAGCTGCGCCGTTTCGCCGGCCGCAAGCTGGTGACCTATCTGGAAGGTTCCCGTTCGCTGTACGGCCACGACCTGACCGGCGCGGTGGCCTTTGTGTTCGGCAACGAGGGCGCCGGCGTCAGCGAAGCCTTGTTGCAACTGGCTGACGACCGCATCCGCATTCCCATGCCCGGCCACGCCGAGTCGTTGAATGTGGCGATGGCGGCCACGGTATGCCTGTTCGAGCGGGTGAGACAGCTGCAGCCTTGAGTGAGCCGCAGGGCGAGTCGCCTATCAGCCTGACGTATCGTCGCGCTCCCGGCTTTGCCAGTCACGCTTGCCGGCCGCGATAACCGCTATGCGCGCGGCGTCTATGGTGGCCGGAATGGCGGCCTTGTCCGCGCAGCCGGCGGCGATGGCGCCGGCGTCTATCTGCAGCGCCGCTTCCAGCAGGGTCTCCAGATAGGCTTTTTGAGGGTACGGCGCATCCTCAAAGTGCAGCCGGCCGCGGGCGTCGGCCAGACAGGCGTCCAGCATCAGGCGGAAACGTTCGGGTCGGCGCAACGCATCGCATTCCTTGAACAGCCGCAGCACCGTGTCGGGACGCAACTCGAAGGCTTGATGCACCTTGGTGTGATGCACCAGCGTGATGTGGGCCAGGTCTCGGCAGTCGCTCGGCACCCGCAGCCGGCGACAGAGTTCCGACAAGGGCGCGATGCCGCGCATCTCATGGCCGATATGGCGCGGCAGCACGTCGGGCGGCGTCAATGCCTTGCCCAGGTCGTGCCCCAGCGCGGCAAAACGCACCGTCAACGGCTGTTTTTGCGAAGCGGCGTAGTCCAGCACGCGCAGCGTATGGTCGCCGCAGTCGATTTCCGGGTGATAGTCGGCGCGCTGCGGCACGCCGAACAGCGCGTCCACCTCCGGCAGAATGCGCGCCAGCGCGCCGCATTCGCGCAGCACCAGCAGCATCCGCGACGGCTTGTCCTCCATCAGGCCCTTGGCCAGTTCCTGCCATACCCGCTCCGCCACCAGCGCGTCGGCCTCGCCGTCGTCCACCATCTGGCGCATCAGCGCCATGGTTTCCGGCGCGACGGCGAAGTCGAAGCGGGCGGCGAAGCGCGCCAGCCGCAGGATGCGCACCGGATCCTCGGCGAAAGCCGGGCTGACGTGGCGCAGCAGGCGCGCCTTCAGATCTTCCTGGCCGCCGTATGGATCGGTCAGGCTGCCGTCGGCGGACTCGGCGATGGCGTTGATGGTGAGGTCGCGCCGCGCCAGGTCTTCTTCCAGCGTCACATCCGGCGAGGTGTGGAAGGTGAAGCCGTGGTAGCCTTTGCCGACTTTGCGCTCGGTGCGCGCCAGCGCGTATTCCTCCTGGGTTTCCGGATGCAGGAAGACCGGGAAGTCCTTGCCCACCGGGCGGAAGCCCAGTTCCAGCATTTGCTCGGGCGTGGCGCCCACCACCACCCAGTCTCTATCCTTGACCGGCAGATTCAACAGGCGGTCCCGAACGGCCCCGCCCACGGTGTAGATTTCCATGCTCAACGTCCGGCCTTTTCTCGATAGCAGGAAGCGATGAAATTGCTGTCGCGACCGGCCAGCCAGCCCGGCGCCAGCGCGGATAGCGCGGTGGGCTCGAAGCCCAGCAGCGCGGAAGGGAAGGGCTGGTCGCTGACATTATCCCACTGCAGCGACCTGACATTGTCGCGGCTCATCAGCGTGGGGCCGGGCAGGCATTCCATCAGCGCGCCCTGCAGCATCGCCAGGCTGTTCGGCAGGCCGATCACGGGCCGCGGATGGCCGCTGAGCCTGCCGGCCAGCTGCGCCAGTTCGGCCAGGGTATAGATTTCCGGTCCGGCCAGATCCAGCCGGAGTCCCGCAGTTTCCTGCCGCGCCAGGCAGGCGCTGACCGCGCCGGCCACATCCTCCACCCATACCGGAGCCATCCGGCAATGCGCGCCGGCCAGCGGCAACACGGGCAGCCGTTTTTGCAGGTCGGCGAACAGATTGAGAAAGGCGTCGTCCTGGCCGAATACCACCGATGGCCGCAGTATGGTCCAGACCAGCCCGCTGTTTTCCACCGCCAGTTCGCCCAAGGCCTTGGTCTGCTGATAATCGCTGGGCGCATCCTGCGCCGCGCCCAGGGCGCTGATGTGCACCAGGCGGCGCACACCCGTTTGCTTGCAGGCGGCGACGATCTTTTCCACCAGCTGGACATGCGCCTTCTCGAACTGGGCGCGGCTGCCGTGCAGGATGCCCACCATGCTGACCACGGCGTCGTGGCCGGCGATCAGCTCGGTCAAGCGGGCCGGATCGTGGACATCGGCCGATGCCAGCTCGACCGACGGCAGCACGCTGAGCGCCGGCAGCGCCGCCTTGCGGGTGGCTACCGTCAATCGATGCCCTTGTTCGGCCAGCCTTGTGGCGATATGCAGGCCGATGAAGCCGCTGCCGCCTATCAGACAGATTCTAGACATGTTGGCTCCCGTGTTGTGTTGCCCAGGCTGCGCTTAGCGCGCCGGGATCATGCCCATCCGGTTTTTCAGCGAGATGTTGGCGTGACCGAAAGTGCTGGAATAATAGGCCGCGTTGGCCATGACTTTTTGCACATAGTCGCGGGTTTCGCTGAACGGTATGGTTTCCGCGTAGATGGTGCCGTCCAGCGGGCGGTCAGCCTGCCAGTTGCGGGCGCGGCTGGGGCCGGCGTTGTAGGCGGCGGTGGCCATCACCTGATTGCCGGACAGATTGTCCAGCACATAGCGCAGATACCAGGTGCCGAGCTGGACGTTGGTTTCGATATCGTTGACGGCGAAGTGGGCGAGGCCGATCTTCTTGGCCGCCCATTTGGCCGTGGCCGGCATCAGCTGCATCAGGCCGGAGGCGCCCACGCCGGAACGCGCCATGGTGATGAAGCGGCTTTCCTGGCGGATCAAGCCGTAAACCCAGGCGTCGTCGATATCCAGCTGGCGGGCGTACTTTTGCGTGACTTCGCGGTAGGGCGTCAGATAGCGCAGCGAAAAATCGTGCTCTTCCTTGGTGCGTTCCGCGCTGTAGATGGCCATGTCGTAAAAGCCTTCCTTGCGGGCGATCTCGGCGGCGGCCAGCAGCTCCATGTCGTTGCGGCCGCGCATCGCCCAGCGCCATTCGCGTTGCGCGTCGGTGCGGAATTCGGGCTTGGTGTAGATTTCGGCCACGTTCAGCAGCGCCAGCGAGCGGCGAATCGCCGGGTCGGCTTTCAGTTTGTCGACGTCCGCGCTGCTCGGCGTGGTCTTGCTGGCGGAGGCGGACAGGCTGTTGCCCAGTTCTTCCAGCGACAGCAGCGCGTAATAGCTGTGGCCCACGCTGGCCTGGCTGAGCAGCGGGCTGGCTTCGGCCGGCTTGCCCAGCTGCTTCAGCGAGCGGGCCTGCCAGTAGCGCCAAGCCGGTTTGCTGGAAACGGTTTTGGGCATGCGGCGAATGATGTCATCGAGTTGCGCCCACTGTTCCAGCCGCAGCGCGGCGCGCGCCCACCATTCCCATTGATCGGTGGTGAGCTGGCGCGGATCGGCCTTGGCGAACCATTGCAGCGCCTGTCCCGCTAGTTGTTTGCGGGCGGACAGCAGGGCGAGTTGGCCCCAGCCGAAGCCTGCGCGATCCGGCGTCAGGTCTTTTTCCACCCGCGTCAGGTAGGATGCGCCGCCGTCTAGATCGCTCTTGGCCTTGCGCACGATGTCGTACAGGATGGCTTCCTGGCCGCCCGGCGTGGCTGGGCTGGCGTTGGCCGGCTTGTTCAGCGCCGCGTTGTCGAGCGGCAGCTGGGTGTCGGAGGCCAGTTGCCGGGCTTGGGTCAGGAAGTTGCCGGCCAGCAGCAGGCGCGTGCGCCGCCACAGCCAGTCCTGGTCCAACGCGCCGCGGGCATAGGCGGCTTCGATCAGCCGGGTGCAGCCGTCCGGTGCCGGTTTGCTGTCGAGGAAGCGGTCGAGGTCGTCCAGCTTTTGGCCCTGGCGCAGTTGGTAGATCTGGCCGTAACAGGTGGATTCTTCGTCGCGGCCTTCCTCCGGCAGCTTTTTCCACTCTTCGGCGAAGGCGGTCCAGTTCTCGCGCAGACCCAATTTCTTGACCCATTCATTGCGGATGCGCTCGGGCATCAGGCCTTCCTGCACTTGGGCCAGGAAGCGCAAAACCTGGGCGTCGTCATTCTTGTCCAGCGCCTTCCAGGTCAGCCAGTAAGCCGGGTAGTCCTTCAGCGGATAGCCGGCTGGCAGCTTGTCGCCCAGACTGGCCAGCTTGGTCTGGTCATTGGCTCGGTACGCATCGCGCGCGGCGATCAGCGTATCGTCGGGGCCGGCGAAGGCGGAGAGAGGGGCGGCCGCCGCGATCGCCAGGAGGGTCAGGCGTATGGAGGTGGTCAGGACTTTCATGTGGGTCGGTGTCTTTTTGTTCAAAGCCCATCCTGGCCGGATAGGGTTTGCATGTTGTTTGGGTTGGGGGCTTCGCCAGACCAACCGCATTTCTCATAGAGACAATTCGGGCGATGTCGGTTCAGGCTTTGTTGCCACGGCAATGACTTGTCTATGGTCCCCTGCGGCCATCTTTACATCCAGACGGCCGCTTTGAAGTTCGGTATGTCGATTCGAATGCGCCGACGCTAGGGGCTGTTGACGTTTGGTGAGCGGTCGCGCCGGGATGCTTTTTGCGCCGAATCGAGGCGTTTCGCGCGCCGCATAGTCATTCTCTGCCAGCGCGGAACAACGAAGAGTCGGCGCGAAAGGCGCCCGGCCCTGCGGGTTTGGCCGCTTTGGGCCGGAAGCCGCGTTGCCCAGCCCTTGCATAGAATGACTATGCGGCGGACTGCGCGCCTTGCTTCCGGCCCAAATCGGCTCAAACGCGATCCACTCACCAAACGTCAACAGCCCCTAGTTTGGCCATATAAAGATTCTTTTTCGACACCCAGTAATTTAAAGCATTTTCCGCTTTGCAGCCAGACAAGGCCGCGGCGAAGTAGCCTAACTGCGAGTTTTTCTGATATTTCAAGTGAATTGCCTGGGGCGCGTGGTCTGATGTCGCGCATTGGGGGGCGGGCCTCATTCTGCGAGCGATGGTTTGAGGCGGCGTGGCGGCGATGGAGTGGTCTATCGACGTGAATATAAAGCCCGTGATGGGGCTTGGTATTTTGGGGCGTTTGGGGTTGGAAAAATACGATGATGCGCGGGGCGCCGATTTCAGTCTGCCTGCAGATATTCGATGGCGAGGATGTGCGTGAGCGGGCAGGGCGGCCGCCGGTATCGGCTACAGGCGGCCGCGAGGGTGCGGGCTTTTTTAACGCTGGCCTGATCCGCCGTTTTCGGCAGGTGCCATCTCAACCGTTTGGCGAGGTTTGCGGCCGCGCTGCATGATCAAGATGAAGAACAGCGGAATGAAGAAGATGGCGATGAAGGTGGCGGCCAGCATGCCGCCTATCACCGGCGTGCCCAGCGAGTGCCGGCTGGCCGCGCCGGCGCCGCTGGAGGTGAGCAAGGGCACGCACCCCAGGATGAAGGCCAGCGAGGTCATGACGATGGGGCGAAAGCGCAGTCGCGCCGCCTCGCATGCCGCTTGCGACAGCGACATGCCTTCCTGGTATTTCATCACCGCGAACTCCACGATCAAGATGGCGTTCTTGGCTGCCAGGCCTATCAGCGTCACCAGGCCGATCTGGAAGTAGACGTCGTTGTTCATGCCGCTCAGGTAAACGGCAAGCAAGGCGCCGAACAGCGCAAACGGCACTGCGCTCACGACCGCCAGCGGCAGGCTCCATTTCTCGTATTGCGCCGCCAGGATCAGGAACACCATCAGGATGCCGAAGGCGAAGGCCATGGCGCCGCTGTTGCCGGCCAGTTTTTCCTGATAGGCGCTGCCGCTCCATGCCAGGGTATAGTCTTTGCCCAGGGTTTGCTCGGCCACTTGCTCCAGCGCGGCGATGGCTTGGCCTGAGCTGACGCCGGGCGCCGGCTGCGCCATGATCTTGGCGGCGTTGAAAATATTGAAGCGGTTTACCAGCTCCGGGCCGAAGCTGGGCCGGATGGTGACCAGGCTGGTCAGCGGGATCATGGTGCCGTCATCGGAGCGCACGTGCACATTGCGGATGTCTTCGGGGCGGGCGCGGAAATCGGCCTCGGATTGCAGCTGCACTTTGTAGGTGCGGCCGAATTTGTTGAAGTCGTTGACGTAAAGCTGGCCGAAGGTGGCGGACATGGCGTCGAACACGTCGTTGATGTTCACGCCCAGCGCCTTGGTTTTTTCCCTATCCAGATCGATGAACTTCTGCGGCACATCGGCGCGGAAAGTGGTGCTGACCGAGGCGAACTCTGGCCGTTTTTCCGCCGCCGCAAGAAAGCGCGTGGTGGCTTCGCTGAGTTTGCGCGAGCCGCTGCCGCCCCGGTCCTGCAAGAAAGCCTCCAGGCCGCCCGTGGTGGACATGCCGATGATGGGGGCGGGAGTGAAGGCGCGGATGACGGCCGCCTGAACCGATTTGCCGCGCGCCATCGCCCAGGCGGCGATGCTGGCGGAATCCTGCCCGGCGCCTTTGCGCTCATGCCAGGGCTTCAGGGTGACGAAGCTGGTGGCGTGATTGGACTGTTTTGAGCTGGACAGGATGTCGAAGCCGGTAAAGGTGGTGACATTGGCGATATCGGGGTTCGACAGCAAGACCTTGTCGAACGCCTCGGTCACCTTGGCGGTGCGGGTCAGCGCGGCGGCGTCCGGCAGCGCCACGCTGACAAACAGGCTGCCCATGTCTTCGTCCGGGACCAATGAGCCGGGCACGCGCGTGAACAGCAGGCCGGTGGCCAGCAGCATGGCGGCGAACAGTCCCAATCCCAGCCCCCGGCGGCGGTTGAGGAAGGCGACGCCGGTGACATAGCCGAAGGTGAGCCGGGTGAAGGCGCGGTTGAACCAGGCGAAAAAGCGCGCCGGTTCATGATGTCCCGGCTTAAGCAGCAAGGCACACATCGCCGGGGTCAGCGTCAGCGCCACAATGCCGGACAAGATCACCGAGATGGCGATGGTGATGGCGAACTGTTTGTACATCACGCCGGTCATGCCGCCCATGAAGGCCACTGGCAGGAACACCGCGCACAGCACCAGCACGATGGCCACCACTGGACCGGAAACTTCCTGCATCGCCAGGATGGCGGCGTCCTTGGCCGAGCAGCGCTGCTCGCGCATGATCCGTTCCACGTTTTCCAGCACCACGATGGCGTCGTCCACCACGATGCCAATGGCCAGCACCATGCCGAACAGCGTCAGCAGATTGATGGAGAAGCCCAGCATGATCATGCCGGCGAAGGTGCCGATCAACGATACCGGCACCGCGATGCAGGGAATCAGCGTGGCGCGGAAGTTCTGTAGGAACAGGTAGACGATGGCGAAGACCAGCACGGTCGCCTCCAGCAGCGTGGAGACCACCTTTTCGATGGAAACCTGGATGAACTGGGTGGTATCGAAGGGGATGGCGTAGTCGATGCCGGCCGGGAAGCGGGCTTTCAGCTTCTCCATCTTGGAGCGGATGGCCGCGGCCACCTCCAGCGCGTTGGCGTTCGGCTGCAGATAAGTGGTGATGCCCACGGCTGGCTTGCCGTTGCGCATGCCGATCACGTCGTAGTCGTTGCCGCCCATCTCCACCCGCGCCACGTCCTTGACGCGGATCTTGGAGCCGTCCGGCTCCGAGCGAATGATGATGTCGCCGAATTCCTTGGGGTCCGCCAGCCGGCCTTTGGCGTTGACGGTATAGGTGAAGTTGATGGCCTGGTTGGTGGGTTGGGCGCCGATTTTGCCGGCGGCGAACTGGGCGTTCTGCTCGCGCACCGCCCGCGTCACGTCGGCCGGCGTCAGCGCCAGTTGCGCCAGGCGGTCTGGGCGCAACCAGATGCGCATCGCGTAATCCGTGCCGCCCATCATATTGACATCGCCCATGCCTGGAATGCGCTTGAGCTCGTCCATGATGTTGAGCAGCGCGTAGTTGGCCAGGTAGTTGCGGTCGTATTGGCCATTCGGCGAGCCGATGGAGATCACGCTGAGCACGGAGGTGGATTTCTTGCGCACGGTGATGCCCTGGCGCTGCACTTCCTCCGGCATCATTTTCATCGCCGCCTGCACCCGGTTATTGACGTCGATGGTCGCCTGGTCCGGATCGGTGCCCACCTTGAAGTAGACGTTGAGGCTGAGCTGGCCGGTGGACGAGGCGTTGGACTGAAGATACAGCATGTTCTCCACGCCGTTGATCTGCTGCTCCAGCGGCGCGGCTACGGTTTCGGCTATGGTTTCCGGCGTGGCGCCGGGGTAGCTGGCGCTGACCGATACCACCGACGGCACGATCTGCGGATATTGCTCAATCGGCAGCGCGCGCATGGCCGCCAGACCCGCCAGCGTGATGATGATGGCGATGACGCTGGCGAAGATGGGGCGGTGGATGAAGAATCTGGAAAACATGTCGCCTCCTATTTGCCGGCCTGGGCGATCGGCTTGACCATGCTGCCCGGCGTGGCCTTCATCAAGCCATCCACGATCAGGCGCTCGCCGGCGGCCAGCCCGGATTCGATCACCACCTCGCCGCCGCTTTGCATGCCCAGCTCCACGGGATGCGCGGCTACCTTGTTGTTCTCGTCAACGGTCAACACCATGTTTTCGGCTTGCGACTGGATGATGGCGGACTCCGGCACGGTGATCACGTTCTGGCGGGTGCCCAGATCCAGCAGCACGCGCACAAACTGGCCAGGCAGCAATTTGCCGTCCGGATTGGCGAAGATGGCGCGGCTGCGGATGGTGCCGGTGCGCGGGTCCACGCGGTTGTCGTGGAAGTTGAGTTCGCCGGTCAATGGATATTCGCTGCCGTCGGCCAGCAGGATGCGGACCCGCGGCGCGTTTTTGGGCGCCGCGATGTCGCCATGGTTGACGCCGTGTTCGTAGTCGAGCCGGTCCTGCTCCGAGATCGAGAAGTTCACATACATCGGATCGAGTTGCGAGATGGTGGTCAGCGGCTCGGCGGCGTCGACCCGGATCAGGCTGCCTTCCGATTGCACTTGTTTGCTGGTCATGCCGGAAATGGGCGCGGCGACATGGGTGTAGTCAAAGTTGAGCTGCGCCTCCTTGACCTTGGCGTCGGCGGATTGTTTGGCGGCGCGCGCCTTGTTGTAGGCGGATACGGCGTTGTCGTAGTCCATCTTGGAAACGGCGTTTTCCTTGAACAGCGGAATGATCCGGTCGCGGTCGGCGGTGGCCTTGTCCAGCGCGGCTTGTTGTTGCGCTTGCGCGCCTTTCGCCTGTTCCAGCACGGCCTGGTAGGGCGCGGGGTCGATCTGGAACAGCACTTGTCCCTGTTTTACCGGCTGGCCTTCCGTATACGTGCGCTTGAGCAGAATGCCGCCGACGCGGGCGCGTACCTCCACATCGCGGAATCCGGCGGTCTCGCCCACCAGCTCCAGGCGCAGCGGGACGCTGTGCGGGCGTACCGTTTGCACGGTGACGGTAGGAATCTCCGGTTCGGATTTGGGCTGCGAGGGCGCGCAGGCGCTCATGAGCGGCAATAACAGGCCAAGCCATAAGGGACGTAGCAGTGGGTGGTGCATGTGATGGAACTCCTGTGCGGGCGGATGCCGCAGATGCTGCGGGTACGGATGGGCAATCAGGCGGTTGTGTATGGACGCATGAATGAAGCAGGCCGGCCTAAGCGCCGCTGACAAACGCCTGATCCTTGTCGGCGAGTCTTGGCTCAAGCGTTTTTCTAGGTTTTGTCAGCGGCGCTAACTGTGTGGGGCATTGGTTTGAATCATGAGGTGAGCGTGTATTGAGCTGAAGTGTTGTGGTGCATATTATTGTGAAAAAAATTGAATTATTAATTTGTTTTAATATTTCATGTTTCTTTAATAAAATCCATTTTGTCCAATGTTTTTAAGCGGTGCTTGAATTTTATTTTCTATATCCGGTCGAAAAAAGCGGAAATGATAGAAGTTGAAATTCAAGGAATTTGAATATGAAGATTTCGCTCGAGGCATTGACGGCGCTGGATGCGGTGGCGCGGCACGGCAGTTTCGCCGCGGCGGCGGAGGCTTTGCACAAGGTGCCGTCTGCGCTGACCTACACCATGCAGAAATTGGAACAGCAGCTGGGGATCGCCATTTTCGACCGCAGCGGCTACCGCGCGCGCTTGACTCCCGAGGGGGAAGTGCTGCTGCGGGACGGACGCCGGCTGCTGGATGCCGCCGACCGTCTGGAGCGGCGGCTGGCACTGTGCGCCGAGGGCTGGGAGGACGAATTGCGCATCGCGCTGAGCGGGGTGACGCCGATCGATACCCTGGTGCCGCTGATTCAAGAATTCGACGCCTTGGGCACCGGCACCCGGCTAAGTTTTGCCCGCGAAATTTTCAATGGCACCTGGGACGCGCTGCTTGATGAACGGGCCGATTTGGTGATAGGCGCGCCGATGCAGGTGGTGCCGGATGGTTGCAGCTGCCGCGAGATCGGCCAGATGGACATGTTGCTGCTGATGCGGCCAGATCATCCGCTGGCGGCAGAGCAAGAGCCGATCGGGCGCGAACAGTTGCGCCGCCATCGTCTGATCGCCATCGGGGATACCGCGCGCAATATGCGGGGTCGCGCGGCCGGCATGGAAGAGGGACAGGAGCTGCTGCTGGTCTACAGCAATTCGGCCAAGCTCAGTCTGGTGCTTGCCGGTCTGGGCGTGTGCTACCTGCCTAGAGAGTGCGTGCGCCAGCACCTGGCCGCGGGCGAGCTGGTTTCGCGGCGGGTGGAATCCGCCCGTCCGATGCCGGCGGCTTGCTTCGCCTGGCGGCACGGAAGCGGCGGCAAGGCTTTGCGCTGGTTTGTCGAGCGGCTTGAGCCATGGGCGGCGGCCCATGGCCGCGGCGCCGGGTGAGCGGCGCTTAGGCGCTTTGGTAAAACTCGATTGGCAAGCCGTCTGGATCGGCGCAGAAGAAAAAATGCGCGCCGGTATATTCGTCCACTCTGAGCGCTTCGCAGGCGACGCCGCTCGCCTGCAGATAGCTGCGCGCGGCCGCGGCATCGGCGCAGGCCAAGGCCAGGTGGCGCAGGCCGCAGGCTTCAGGCCTGGTGGGGCGGGGCGGCGGCGACGGAAAGCTGAACAATTCGATTTGGGCGCCTCCCGGCAAGGCCAGGTCCAATTTCCATGACTGCCTCTCTTCCCGCCAGTTCTCGGCCACGATCGGCAACCCAAGAATGCGATGGTAGAAGTCTCGCGAGCGCTGATAGTCGGAGGCGATGATGGCGACGTGGTGCAGGCCGTGGATATGCATATCGATTTGGAAGGATGTGTGTTCGATGCCGATGCTGCAGCGCCGTCGGCCCATGGCAGCCTGTCGCGCGCGTAGCTCATTAGGAAAAACAATCAGAATTCTTGCAACAATCAATTAGACGAATTTTATCATGGCTATCAGAATGCACTCACCGATAGTTAACAACCGCATCACCCCGCTAAGGAGATAGCCATGCTGCAAAACCGTGAAGGCCAACGCGTACCGAACGTGACTTTCCGCATCCGCGAAAACAACGAATGGAAGAATGTTACCACCGCAGAACTGTTCGATGGCAAGACCGTCGCCGTGTTCTCGCTGCCGGGCGCGTTCACCCCCACCTGCTCGTCCACCCACCTGCCGCGTTTCAATGAACTGGCGCCTGCCTTCTTCGCCAACGGCGTGGATGCCATCCTGTGCGTATCGGTCAACGATACCTTCGTGATGAACGAATGGGCCAAGGATCAGGAAGCCAGTAATCTGGTGATGATTCCGGACGGCAACGGCGATTTCACCGAAGGCATGGGCATGCTGGTGGACAAGGCCGATCTGGGTTTCGGCAAGCGCAGCTGGCGCTACTCCATGCTGGTGAAGAACGGCGTGGTGGACAAGATGTTCATCGAGCCGCAAGAGCCGGGCGATCCGTTCAAGGTGTCCGATGCCGACACCCTGCTGAACTACATCAACCCGACGGCCAAGAAGCCGGATCAAGTGGTGGTGTTCACCAAGGTCGGTTGCCCGCACTGCGCCCGCGCCAAGGCCGTGCTGGCTGAAAACGGCTACGACTTCGTAGAAGTGCCGCTGGACAACAAGATTCGCGGCAAGGTGCTGGGCGCCGTGTCCGGCGCGATGACCGCCCCGCAGGTGTTCATCAACGGCCAGCTGATCGGCTCCGCCGACGAAGTGGAAAAGCGCTTCGCCAAGTAAGGTTGAACTGACGTTCGTTGCCGGCGGCTTCGGGCCCTGACGCCGCCGGTCGCTTTGGGCCGGTACTCCTGCCGGCCGTTTTTTCGCCGGGATGCGGGACGGCATGCGCGGCGTGTCGTGCCGCATCCCCGCCAAATAAGAGGATACAGACCATGAAAACCATCCATATCGACGTTGCCGTCATCGGCGCCGGCACCGCTGGCCTGGCCGCCTACCGCGCCGCCAAGGCGGAAGGCGCCTCCGCGCTGATCATCGAAGGCGGCCCCTACGGCACCACTTGCGCCCGCGTCGGCTGCATGCCGTCCAAGCTGTTGATCGCCGCCGCTGAAGCGGCCCATCACGCCCGCCACACGGACATGTTCGGCGTGCATGTCGATGGCGAAGTCCGCATCGATGGCCGCGAGGTGATGGCCCGGGTGCGCGGCGAGCGCGACCGCTTTGTCGGCTTTGTGGTGCGCGGCGTGGATGGCATTCCGGCCGAAGACAAGCTGCGCGGCTACGCCCGCTTCATCGACAACACTACCTTGCAGGTGGACGACCACGCCATCGTCCAGGCCAAGCGCGTGGTGATCGCCACCGGCTCGTCGCCGGCCATTCCGGCGCCGTTCCAGGCTTTTGGCGATAGGCTGATCGTCAACGACGACGTTTTCGATTGGGAAGACTTGCCGCAAAGCGTGGCGGTGTTCGGCCCGGGCGTGATCGGCCTGGAACTGGGCCAGGCCTTGTCCCGGCTGGGCGTGCGGGTGCGCGTGTTCGGCGTGGGCGGCGGCGTCGGTCCCTTGTCCGATCCGGCGGTGCGCGATTACGCCCGCCAGGCCTTGCAGGATCAGTTCTACCTCGATCCGAGCGCCCAGGTGCTGGAAATGGCCAATGAGGGCGACGCCGCTCGCATCCGTTATGTGAACCTGGATGGCGAAGCGGTCGAGGAGCGTTTCGACTATGTGCTGGCGGCAACCGGCCGCACCCCGAATGTGCGGGGGCTGGGGCTGGAAAATACCAGCGTGCAGCTGGATGCGCGCGGCGCGCCGGTGTTCGATCCGGAAACGCTGTTGTGCGTCGGCGCCCCAGTGTTCATCGCCGGCGACGCCAACAATATCCTGCCGCTGCTGCACGAGGCGGCCGACGAGGGCAAGGCCGCCGGTTTCAACGCGGCGCGTTATCCCGGCGTGACGCCGGGCCTGCGCCGCTCGCCCATCGCCGTGGTGTTCTCGGACCCGCAGATGATGATGGTGGGCCGCCGCTTTGCCGATCTGCCGAAAGGCAGCTTCGTGGTGGGCGCAGTCAGCTTCGAGGATCAGGGCCGCAGCCGGGTGATGGGCATCAACAAGGGATTGCTGCATGTGTATGCGGACCAGGCGACCGGCCGCTTCCTCGGCGCCGAGATGATAGGCCCGCGCGCGGAAAACCTGGCCCACTTGCTGGCCTGGAGCCATCAGCAACGGCTGACCATTTCGCAGATGCTGGACATGCCGTTCTACCATCCGGTTATAGAAGAAGGACTGCGCACCGCCTTGCGCGACGCGGCGGCGAAGCTGGTGCGGGACTGAGCCGGGTGGGCGTCCGCCTGTTTGATGCAAGCCCCCGGCCCGCGATGGTTTTTGCCATCGCGCGCTTTTCTCATGGCGCAAGACGCGGTTCGAAGCCTTTGGCTGCCAGCTTTCTGGTGATTGTTTTTTGCAAGCGCCGGTTTGGGCATTGCATAAAAATGCACGCTCAATGATATTGGAGCCGAGGCCAGATGCGAGTAGAAAACCATTCCCCGTCTTTGTCGAAGTTGAACCCGCCGGAGGCCGGCTCCGGCGATCCGACGGCGATCGGACGCCGCCTGAGCGGCATCCGCTGCGCGCCGTTGCCGCCCGTCTCGGCCGCCAGCGACGGCGAGGCCGCTGCCGCCGGAAAAATCGGCGCCTTTCTGCGCAAGGCCGTGGCGGCGCAGTCCTATGGTCTGATGTTCGCGAACGGCAAGCTGTTCGAGGCGACCGGCGACGCATTGGAAAAGCGCGGGCAATACGGCTTCAGCGCCCTGCAGCGGCTGGGCAGCCTGTCCCGGCACAATCTGGCGGCGGTTGAGGCCAGACTGGGCGCGCTGGACTCCGCCGAGCGCGGCCTGAAGGAACGCATCATGACCGGCGTCTGGCATTTCCGCCACCAGTCCAATGCGGCGCTGGACGACGGCAAGACGGCGGCGATCGCGTCCAATCATCTGCTGGCCCGGGAATCGCGGTCCTCGGGCGGCAATACCTTCGCGGGCGACAAGGCGCGGTTGAGCAATCATGACTTCGTGTTCTTCGGCGTGGAGTTCTCCGGGCAGGACAAGCAAGACAAGCCGTTGAATCATAAGCATAGCACGATGGACTTCGGCGCGAACGCCTACGTCGTCTCCGATACGCTGCCGGCATGCCGCCATGGCTACCTGACCCTGACCGACCACTTCTTCAACCGGGTGCCCGGCGGGCGCGAGGCCGAGCATCAGGATTTCGTCGGCAGCTTCCCGCAGATGGGGGCGGAGACGGGGCGCTGGATTCACGAGGGCAAATACCGTCAGAACGCCCCGATATTCAACTCTCGCGACATGAAGGCCGCAGTGGCGTTGCACCTGATCGAATTTCTGCGCGACAGCAAGGACGAGGCCTTCAAGGCCTATGTGTTCGACCAGGCCATGCAATCCGGCCCAGCGCTGGACCGGGTGCTGAACAGCGTCTTCCAGGCCGAGTTCCATATCCCGCGCCTGATGGCGACGACGGACTACGCCAAGCACTCGTTGCGTCCCATGCTGCTGGAGGAGGCGGTGGACTCGGTGAATCTGCCGGCATTGTCCGGTCTGGTCTCGAGCAAGGGCGACGCGGTGACGGCGATGTGGCACGCCATCTATAAAGGCAAGGACGCGGTGGCGGCCCACCTGCTGGACAACTGGCGTTTCGAGGCCAGCGATTTTGCCAGCACGCCGCTCGGCTCTTTCCGTGAACTGAACTATGCGCTGAGCGAGCATGGCGCCAGCGTCTATATCCTGGACCAGTTCCTGTCCCGCGGCTTGGCAGAGGTGAACGCGCGGTTCGAAGTTGTGAACAGCGGCGACACCATGCTGGACAATGCGGTCATATGGGACAATAGGGAAATGGCAGCGGTGCTGATCAAGCACGGTGCCGACCGGAACTTGCTGTCGGAGTGGAATAGCGGAAAACTTGACGCCTTGCTCGCCTAGCGCGGCGAGGTTGGCCGGATGAAAAACCGTCCCGGGTCCGGAACGGTTTTTTCGACCGCAGGCGCGACGGCTATTCGTTTCGCAGCGCCCGCAGCCAGTCCAGGCGCTGGCGCCAGATCACCGGCGCGCACCAGGCCAGGTGGGCGGTGGCCAGCACATTGAGCAAGGCAGCCGCCAGCAGCAGCATGGAGATGCTGTCGTACCACTTCAGCATCAGCGCGCTGCCGATGGCCGCCGCCACCATGTAGAAGCCGTTGATGATGTTGTTGGCGGCTACTGCCTGCGAGCGAAATGCGTCCGGGCTGCCGGTTTGCAGCCAAGTGTACAGCGGCACGGTGAAGAAGCCGCCGAAGAAGCCCAGCAAGGCCACATCGACGATGCTGCGCCAGCTGCCGGGGCGCGACAGGTATTCTGTCAGTGTGGCCAGCTGGCCTTGGTAATGCGGCATCGCGCCCAGGGCCAGATCGCCGCCGAACACTGTCATGCCGGCGCTGCCCAGGAGCACGATGCCCAGCTGCAATTGGCCGTGCGATACCTTGGCGCAGGCCATGGAGCCGATGCCGATGCCGATGGAGAACAAGGCCAGCAGCAGGGTGTAGACATCGGCGTCGCCGCCCAGATGCAGCCGGGTGAAGGTGGGCAGCTGGGTGGTGTAGATCGCGCCCATCAGCCAGAACCAGGAAATGCCGAGGATGGCGCAGCGCACATCGTGGATTTTCCAGGCTTGCCCTACCAGTTGCACCGAATCGCCGATGAAGTTCCAAGACAGTTTCAGGTGCGGCGCGCCGGCCGGCACCGAGGGCATCTTGGCGCTGCTGAAATAGCCGAGCACGGCAGTGGCCAGCAGCGCGGCGATGATCATCAGCACGCTATTGTGCGTCAGCATGCTGCCCAGCAGCTGGCCCAGCAGAATGGCGAGGAAGGTGCCCATCTCGATCAGACCGGTGCCGCCCACCAGTTCGTGCTCGCGCAGATACTGCGGTAACACCGAATACTTCAGCGGACCGAAGAAGGCGGAGTGCGTGCCCATCAGGAACAAGGCACCCAGCAGGATGGCGGCCGATTGCAACAGGAAGCCGGCGCCGGCCAGCAGCATGATGGCGATTTCCGCCAGCTTGATCAGCCGGGCGATGCGCGCCTTGTCGAAGCGCTCGGACAACTTGCCCGCGCTGGCCGAGAACAGAAAGAACGGCAGAATGAAAATGCCGGCGGCCAGGTTGACCAGCTGCTCCGGCGGCAGCCCGGCGGTAGTCAGGCCGTGAAAGCTGATCAGCACCACAATGGCGGTTTTCAGCATATTGTCGTTGAAGGCGCCCAAAAACTGGGTGCCGAACAGCGGCAGGAAACGCCGGGTGGCGAAGAAGGAGAATTCGGATTTCATGGAGCCGTTCATGAAAAAGGCGGGAACCGCATGCTAACGGATTCCCGCCTGCTTGTCAGTGGCGCCGGTTTACGCCAGCGACAGCCACAGGCCGGCCGTGGAGGCGGTCATGAAACCGGTCAGTATCGAAGCCAGCAGCGCGCGCATGCCGATGTCGGCCAGCTCCTGCTGCCGCGACGGGGCCAGCGAGCCGATGCCGGCCACGCAGATGCCCACGGAGGAAAAGTTGGAAAAGCTGGCCAGAGCGAAGGTGGAGATCATCACCGTGCTGGGCGACAGCGAGCCGGCCGCCTTCATCTTGGCCAGGTCCAGATAGGCGATGAACTCGTTCAGCACGATCTTCTGGCCCAGCAGGCTGCCGACGCCCAGGGTCTCGTGCCAGCCTATGCCCATCAGGAAGGCGCAGACGCGGAAAGCTTGGCCGGCCAGGTATTGCAGCGTCAGGCCGTCGAACATGCCGCCGGTGGCGGCGCGGATGGCGCCGTTGACGCCCAGCAGTTCGCCCAGGCCATCCTTCACCGCGTAATTGGCCAGCGCGATCAGCGACACGATGGCCAGCAGAATGGTGGCCACGGCGGCGGCCATCTTCATGCCGTCCAGCGCGCCGGACACCACGGCGCTGACGAAGTTGCCGCCGGTCTTTTCCTGCTCGGCCGTGAGCTTGTTGCTGGAAATCTCGGCCGGGCTGGTTTCCGGGAACATGATCTTGCAGAAAGTGGCGGCACCGGCAGCGTTCATGCAGGATGCGGTCAGCAGGTATGTGGCGAAGCGCGCCTGCTCAGCCGGGTCGGTGCCGCCGAGAAAGGCCACGTAAGCGGCCATCACGCCGCCGGACAGCGTGGACATGCCGGCAATCATCACGCAGGCCAGCTCGGAGCGGGTCATGTGCTGGATGTAGGGCCGGGCCAGCAGCGGAGCCTCAGTCTGGCCTAGGAAGATGTTGGCAGCGGTCACCACGCTCTCCGGGCCGGACAGGCACAGGCTGCGCTTCATCAGCCAGGCCAGGCCGTTGACCACTTTCTGCAAGATGCCGAAGTGGTATAGCAAGGCGCTGAAGGCGGAGAAAAAGATGATGACCGGCAGCACGGTGAAGGCGAACAGGAAACCGAGCTTGCCGCCGGGATGAGCCAGGTCGCCGAAAATGAAGCGCGCCCCGTCGCCGGAGAAGCTCAATACCTTGGCGAAGCCGCTGCCGAAAGCGGAAAAGCCGGCGTTGACCGCGGGCAGGTAGTTGATCGCCAGGAACAGGCCGCTGGGAATGGCCAGGCCGATCAGCACGGTGCGCCAGTTGATGGCGCGGCGGTTGGTGGAGAAAGCGAAGGCTGTGCCGACAAGGAGCAGCATGCCGGCCAGGGCTTGTATGGTATTCACGGAGACGCCTTTAAAACTAGCAGGATAATGATTTGCTAATGCTTAAAGACGCGGCATTCTACAGCAAGAAACCGCCGGCCATAAAGGGCGGCGGTCGATTGCGGCGCATTTTACCCGGATGGGTAGCGCATCGTCATTCCGGCTTGTCGTCGCTATGCGGCGTGTCGTCGTCCATCAGGATGCGGTGGGCCGGGCCTTCCATGTCGTCGAATTGGCCGGCGCGGGTGGCCCACCAGAAAATCGCGCCGATGACGAAGGCCAGCACCAGGCTGAGTGGAATGAGCAGATAAAGGCTTTCCATCAAGGTTTCCGTTGGGTAAGGCGCAGGGCGTTGCCGACCACCAGCAGCGAGCTGAGCGCCATGCCCAGGCTGGCCAGCCACGGCGTGACATGGCCGGCGATGGCCAAGGGCAGCGCCACCACATTATACCCCGCCGCCCACAGCAGGTTTTGCCGAATCACCGTCAGCGCCCGCCGGCCCATGGCGATGGCCTGGTCTATCAGCAGCAGCTGGTCGGCGATCAACACCATGTCGCCGCTGGCGCGGGCGACATCGGTGCCGCCGCCCATGGCGATGGAAACGTCGGCGCGCGCCAGCACCGGGGCGTCGTTGATGCCGTCGCCCACCATCAGCACGCGCCGGCCCTGGGCCTGCAGTTGGGAAACGAAGGCCAGCTTGTCCTCCGGCGCGGCGCGGGCGCGCCAATCCGCGATGCCCAGCTCTTCAGCCAAGCTGGCGACGGCGGTTTCGCCATCGCCGCTGAGCAGATGCACGGCCAGGCCGCGCGCGCGCAGCTTGTGCGCCAGCGCGGCGGCGTCGTCTCGGCAGCTGTCGCCGATGGCGAAGCAGGCCTGCACGCCATCGCGATTGGCCAGCAGCACGTGGCTGCAGTCTGGATGCCAGTTTGTCTGTTCCGTTACCGGCTGGTTCAGCCAGGCGGCGATGAACGGCGCCGATCCCAATCGCCATTCCTCGCCGTCAATCCTCCCGGCGACGCCGTGTCCCGGATGATTGGCCGCGGATTGCAGAGCGGGCAGCGCGAGGCCCTCCGCCGCGGCGACGATGGCTTGCGCCAGCGGGTGTTCGGAAGCCTGTTCCAGCGCCGCGGCCAGCGCCAAGGCCTGTGTGCGCGGCAAGGGGCCTTGCGCATCGCGCAGCCGCATCTGGCCGTGCGTCAGCGTGCCGGTCTTGTCGAACACCACGTCGGTGATTTTCGCCATCGCCTCCAAGGCATGGCCGCGCGTGGTGAGCACGCCTTGCGCGGCAAGGTTGCCGCTGGCGGCGGTCAGCGCAGCCGGGGTGGCCAGCGACAGCGCGCAGGGGCAGGAGATCACCAGCACCGCCACCATGATCCACAGCGCGCGGTCCGGATCGATGACATGCCAGCCGATATAGCTGGCCGCCGCGGCCAGCAGCAGCAGCGCGACAAACCAGCTGGCGAAGCGGTCCGCCAGCACCGCCAGCCTGGGTTTTTCCGACAGCGCCTGGTCCAAGAGCCGCACGATGCCGGCCAGCCGGGTGGCGGGGCCGACCTGTTCCACCCGCATCACCAGCGGGCTGGCGGTGTTGACGCTGCCGGCGATCAGCGCATCGCCGGGCTGCTTGGCGATGGGCCGGCTTTCGCCGGTCAGCAGCGATTCGTTGCTGGCGCTTTTGCCGTCCAGCACGGCGCCGTCGGCCGGGATGGTTTCGCCGGGTTTGATCAGGATGACGTCGCCGGGGCGCAGGCTGGCGACGGTGGCTTCGTGGCTGTCGCGGCTGTCTGGCCAATTCGCCAGGCGGTGGGCGAAGGCCGGCACCAGCTTGACCAGGCTTTCGCTGGCGGCGCCGGCCTTGCGCCGGGCGATGCCTTCCAGATAGCGGCCGCCCAGCAGCAGAAACACGAACATCGACACCGAGTCGAAATAGATGCCGTGCTCGTACTTGTGGATCAGCGCCCAGAAGCTGGCGAAGAATGCCGTGAGAATGCCGATGGTGACCGGCGTATCCATGCCCATGCGGCCGCGTTTCAGGTCGCGCCAGGTATTGCGGTAGAACGGCAGGGCCGAATACAGCAGCACCGGCAGCGTCAGGATGAAGCTGGCCCAGTGCAGCAGCCACAGGAAGTCCGGGGCGATGTCGCCGTCCGGCGCCAGGTAGACCGGCACCGCGTACATCATCACCTGCATCATCGAGAGCCCGGCCACCCATAGCCGGGTCAAGGCCTGCTTGCGTTCTTTTTGCTGCAGTTTCTCCTGGCGCTCGGCATCGTAGGGGTGGGCGCGATAGCCTATGTCCGCCACCGCCTGCAAAATGGCGGACAGCTGGATGCGGCTGTTGTCCCAGCGCACGCGGGCGCGCTGGGTGCTGTAATTGATGTCTACCGACAGCACGCCGGGCAGTTGGCGCAGATGCTGTTCGTTCAGCCAGATGCAGGCGGCGCAGGTGATGCCTTCCAGCATCAGCGCCGCTTCGCGCTCTTCGCCGTCGCCGCGGTGGACGAAGCTTTGCTGCAGCTCTTCGGCGTCGTATAGCTTGATCTGCTCCAGCACGGCGGACGGCAGCGCCTCGGCGCGGGCCGCTCCTTCGGTCCGGTGCTGGTAATAGTCGGCCAGACCGGACTGGATGATGGTGTTGGCCACCGCCTGGCAGCCGGCGCAACAGGCCGCCTCTTCTTGCTGGCGGTAGCGGATGGGGAAGCGGGCGCCGGCGGGGACGGGCAGGCCGCAATGGAAACAGTTCTCGCTCATGACGAGGGATTGTAATCAATGCTGGCCCGGATTGCTTGATCCAGCTCATAGGCTGTCCAGTCGCGGCGCTTGCATTGTCCGGCATTGGCCGCATCTGTCCGTCATTGAGCGCAAGCCGACGAAAGGATGGAAATCATGATGCAGGCAGTGGTGCAACACACGCCCGGCGGCGTGGAAACGATGGCAATCGGCGAGTGGCCGCGTCCGCAATGGGCGCCGGGCAAGTTGCTGGTGCGGGTGATGGCGGCCGGCGTCAACCGCGCCGACCTGATGCAGCGCGAGGGCCGCTATCCGCCGCCGCCTGGCGCCAGCCCGCTGATGGGCCTGGAGGTGGCCGGCTGGGTGGAGGAGGCGGCGGACGGTTCGGCGTTCCAGCCTGGCGACGCGGTATTCGGCCTGGTGGAGGGCGGCGGCTACGCCGAGTACGTGCTGATGGAGGAAGCGCTGGCCATCGCCAAGCCGGACGAATTGTCCTGGGTGGAGGCCGCCAGCCTGCCGGAGGCCTGGATGACGGCCTGGTTCAATCTGGTGGAAAAGGCCCAGTTGCAAGCCGGCGAGCGCGTATTGGTGCATGCCGGCGCCAGCGGCGTGGGCGCGGCGGCGATCCAGCTGGCGAACATGCTGGGCGCGACGGCGTTCGCCAGCGCGGGCAGCGCGCAAAAGCTGGCGTTCTGCCGTGAGATGGGCGCGCGGCAAGTCTTCAATTACCGCGAGACGGCGGCATTTGGCGATCTGGTCAAAAGCTGGGGCGGGGCGGATGTGGCGCTGGACCCGGTGGGCGCCAGCTATCTGGCGGAGAACCTGCAGGCGCTGAATCCGGATGGCCGTTTAGTGAACATCGGCCTGATGGGCGGCTTGAAGGCGGAGCTGGATTTCGGCCGGCTGCTGATGAAGCGCATCAGCCTGATAGGCTCTACGCTGCGACCGCAGCCCTTGGCGGTGAAGGCCAGGTTGGCGGCGGCGCTGCGCGAGCGCATTCTGCCGGCGATCCTCGACGGCCGGCTGCGCGCCGTGGTGGACAGCAGCTATCCCTGGACCCAGGTAGCGGACGCGCATCAGTATATGGCGGAAAACCGCAACCTGGGCAAGGTGGTGCTGACGATGTTTCCCACCCAGGCCGGGGAGGCCTGAGCGGGTATGGTTTAGCCGTGGGCCTGGTTCAGTCGGCGGGCGATGATGTCGTGGTTCAGCCATAGCACCGGGGCGGCCGGCTGCGCGGCTTCGCCGAACATCAGCGCGCCGCTGGCTTCGATCACCAGGCTGCTGAGGTGGTCGGTGATCAGCGCCTTGGCGTCGCGGTGCATGGCGACGATGGATTCGGAGGTGCCTATCATCACTTCCGCCAGTTCCGGGCTGTTCGGCATCGGCCA
This sequence comes from Chromobacterium sp. ASV23, assembly GCF_016428945.1. Taxonomy (NCBI): domain Bacteria; kingdom Pseudomonadati; phylum Pseudomonadota; class Betaproteobacteria; order Neisseriales; family Chromobacteriaceae; genus Chromobacterium; species Chromobacterium sp. ASV23. The sequence continues at coordinate 16,279 of NZ_JAELTR010000012.1, read as the reverse complement.
GGCGGCGAAATTGCGGAAGCCGCGCATCACTTCGTCATTATTCAGCGTGTCAAGCTTGCTCAGCACGTCTTCCAGCGCGCAGCCGTCCTGCAGCAACGCGGCGCAGGCTTGCCATTGCGCGTCCGCCCAAGCGCCGGCTTGCTCGCGCTTCAAGGCGCGCAGCAGCGCCAGCAGCGGCAGCTCCACGCCAACGAAGATGTCGGACGAATTGGTGCGGATTTCCGGACAATTGAACACCGTGGCTTTGACGCCGTTTTGCCAGGCCGCGCGGGCGATGTTTTCCAGCCGCATCTTGGCGTAGCCCTGGGTGTAGTTGGTATAGGTCTGCCACTGGTATTCGCCGTTGATCAGAATTTCGGTGCCGTGATAGCCATAGGCTGTGTAGCGCGCTTGGCCGCCGGATGATTCCAGGCGCTGGCGCAGCTTGGCGCTGCCGTCTATCAGGTGCTGGAAGGTATTGGCGGTGACTTCGTCGAAGTTCTGCAGGATCAGCTTGCCCAAATCGCTGCCCAGCAGCGCTTCGGTGGACAGGAAGCGTTCGCCGCGGCCCTTGTAGACGCGGTTGGCGATGGCCAGGAATACCTTGGCTTTGGGAATGCCGCCGGCCATGGTGTGGGCGAACAGCACGTTGCGGCCATCGGCGATCATGCCGTCCAGCTGCGCCATGGCCTGCGCCACGCCAGCCTGAAAGCGGGCGACGCCGATCTGGCGGCATTTTTCGATGTGTTCCCAGTCCAGCTTGTCATCCTGCCAGGTCTTCAGGCTGAGCGCGGCCAGCAGCTGGGTGGGCGTGGCCTCGCCTGCCGGCGCGTCCTGGTCGAAACCGGCCATCAGCGGCACGTTGATGATCTTGCCGCCCAGATTGGCCTCCGCTTCCGCCAGCTCTTGTTCGTTCAGCGGGCGCAGCTGGTTGTTCTCGTCGCGGCGGCCCACGGTCATGCCGATGATTTCCATGCCGGCCTTGCGCGCCTCGTTGATCAGGCCGTTGGCGTAGCCGCGGCCGAACAATTCGCCGAACAGGACGAATACGTCGCCGGGACGGAAGAGGGTGTGTTGCGGGAGTGTGCGCAGGGCGGTGGCTTCGGTCATGTGATCGATCTTTCCGGATTGATGGCGACTTGCCGCGCTAATGGCGGGCATGTTGCGAGTGTTTTAGTGTGATTGCTCGAAAATGGCGTGCATGATACCCGAAACGGCTTCTCATGCGCGCCATTTCGACGCGGCGGCGGACTCTGCCGCCGGCATGTCACGATTGCAGCGGCGACAGCGCTTCGATCAGCGCCACTTCCTGGGCGTAGCTCAGATTCTTCAGTTTGCCGAGCAGCGCCTCGCTGTCGATCTGGAACTGTTGATCCAGCTCGTCGTCGATGATGCGGGCTTCCACCGCCAGCCACACGCCGCGGCAGGAGGCCGCGCTGTCGAAGTGGATGCCGGCGATGACGCCGGCGATCAGGCGCAGTTCGTCGTCGCTGAACAGGCGCGACAGCAGCGCTTGCTCGCGGCGGACGATTTCGGCGTAGCGGTCGCAGATCTGCTGCACGCGGTCGGCATCGCCGTAATGGGCGGGCTCCTCGTGGGTTGGCGCGGCGCCGCCATGATGGAACCAGGCCTCGATCAGCGGACGCAGCTGAGGCAAGTCCTCATGCCAAACGCGCGACAGGGCCTCGCGAAATTCCGCGTTGTCGGTGAAGGACAGCTCGTCGAAGGGCATGGCCGGCAGCACGTTTTCGTCCAGCGTGCGCTTGCCCACCCAGATGCGGCCCTCGTCGTCCAGCCGGGCTTCGCCGCGCCAGACCGCCTGTTCTTCGGTGGCCAGATTGTCGACGTGGATTTCCACATACGGCAGCGGCACGTTCTGCCCCTCGTCCTCGGTGACGAAGCGCAGGGTGATGTCGAACAGGCCGTGCTTCAATACTTCCAATAGTTGCAGGCCGCCGGCGTGGCCGGCCAGGATGTAGCGATCGTCATTTTCATAAACGGCCACTTCTTCGGGATGGGCGGCCGGATGGATCAGCTTGGCGCGCAGCGCGTCTGCCAGTTCGTTGGCGTCGTTATGGTGGATGTCGAAGCCGGTGCGGTAGGCTTCGCGCTCATGCCACAGAGCGTTCCAGTCGTACATGTTGGGAGTCCTTGGTGTTGCCGGATGGCCGGCAGTGTAGCGCCAAAAGCCGATGGCGACGAGTCGGCCGAGCTTTCGGCCTCAAGTTTTTGCCGCCGCCGTTTATTAATGGAGAAACTATAAAACTATCATTTGTTTTTACCGAAATTTTCTTGGCGCTGGGCTAGCATGCTATAATCTTTCGATTTTTCTGTTTTCAGAATTCCAGCCGAAACGCTAAACATGACCCGACAAATCCGCAACATCGCCATCATCGCCCACGTGGACCATGGCAAGACCACCCTGGTTGACCAATTGCTGAAACAAAGCGGCACCTTCCGCGAAAACCAGCATGTCGACGAACGCGTAATGGACAGCAACGATCTTGAAAAAGAGCGCGGCATTACCATTCTCGCCAAAAATACCGCCATCAACTACGAAGGCGTGCACATCAACATCGTCGACACCCCGGGACACGCCGACTTCGGCGGCGAGGTGGAGCGGGTGCTGGGCATGGTGGACGGCGTGGTGCTGCTGGTCGACGCCGTGGAAGGCCCGATGCCGCAAACGCGCTTCGTGACCAAGAAGGCGCTGGCTCTGGGCCTGCGTCCCATCGTGGTGATCAACAAGATCGACCGTCCGGGCTCGCGTCCGGACTGGGTGGTTGACCAGACTTTCGACCTGTTCGACAAGCTGGGCGCCACCGACGAACAACTGGATTTCCCGATCATCTACGCATCGGGCCTGTCCGGTTTCGCCAAGCATGAGCTGGATCAGGAATCCAGCGATATGCGTCCGCTGTTTGATACCGTGCTGTCCCACGTGCCGACTCCGGCCGGCAGTGCCGATGCGCCGCTGCAGCTGCAGATCTCCGCGCTGGACTACTCCACCTATACCGGCCGCCTGGGTCTGGGCCGCGTGCTGAACGGCCGCATCAAGCCGGGTCAGCAAGTGGTGGTGATGAACCACGAAGAACAGGTTGCCACCGGCCGCATCAACCAGGTGCTGGGCTTCAAGGGCCTGGAGCGCGTGGAAGTGCCGGAAGCGGAAGCCGGCGACATCGTGATCATCTCCGGCATCGAGGATATCGGCATCGGCGTGACCATCTGCGACAAGGACCAGCCGGTTGGCCTGCCGGTGCTGTCCGTGGACGAGCCGACCCTGACCATGGACTTCATGGTGAACACCTCGCCGCTGGCCGGCACCGAAGGCAAGTTCGTGACCTCGCGCCAGATTCGCGATCGCCTGAACAAAGAGCTGCTGACCAACGTGGCGCTGCGCGTGGAAGATACCGGCGACGCCGACGTGTTCCGCGTGTCCGGCCGCGGCGAACTGCACCTGACCATCCTGCTGGAAAACATGCGCCGCGAAGGCTTCGAAATGGCTGTGGCCAAGCCGCGCGTGGTTTACAAGGAAATCAACGGCCAGAAGTGCGAGCCGTATGAAAACCTGACCATCGACCTGGAAGACGATCACCAGGGCGGCGTGATGGAGGAAATCGGCCGCCGCCGCGGCGAGCTGACCAATATGGAATCGGACGGCATGGGCCGCACCCGGCTGGAATACCATATCCCGGCGCGCGGCCTGATCGGCTTCCAGTCCGACTTCATGACCATGACCCGCGGCACCGGCCTGATGAGCCACGTGTTCGACGACTACGCGCCGGTGAAGCCGGATCTGCCGGGCCGTCACAATGGCGTGCTGATCTCGCAGGAAAACGGCGAAGCTGTCGCTTACGCGCTGTGGAAGCTGGAAGATCGCGGCCGCATGTTCGTGTCCCCGGGCGACAAGCTGTACGAAGGCATGATCATCGGCATTCACAGCCGCGACAACGACCTGGTGGTGAACCCGGTCAAGGGCAAGCAGCTGACCAACGTGCGCGCCTCCGGCACCGACGAAGCCGTGCGCCTGACCACCCCGATCAAGCTGACGCTGGAATCGGCCGTGGAGTTCATCGACGACGACGAGCTGGTGGAAATCACGCCGAAGTCCATCCGCATCCGCAAGCGCTACCTGCAAGAGCATGAGCGCCGCAAGATGGCCAAGATCGAAAGCAACTGATCAGGTTTTACAGCTTGGCATGAAACAAGCCCCGCGCAAGCGGGGCTTTTTTTCACTACTGGCGTCCGCTCAGCGCGCTGTTCATTTTGTCGTACAACTGGCGATAGACGGCCTGGTCGCTGCATAGCTTGGTGCGTGAGTTGCCGTTGCTGTCCCAGATGGTCTGGCGGATATGCGCGCGCAGCAAGACTTGGCCGGCTTGTCCACCTGGGCGCAGTGTCAGCAGGGTTTCCGTGGTTTGGTGGTCGGGTTTGCCGGGCAGCGGAAACTTCAATTTCAGGATGCCGCGTAAAATTTGTCGCGACTGGCTGATCAGCACCTCATCCTTTTCCGCCCGGATCAGGCCGTAGTCGGCGTCGACTTCGATGCGGTTGTATCCCAGCGTTTCCAGCGCCTTGCGTCCCGCCTGCAGCGCCGAGGCCGCGGTCGCGCCTTCCAGGCGCGTATCCCGCACTTGCAGGTAGCTTTGGTTTTCTTGGGCGGAAGGCTCGATGCGGAGTTGCGTCGAGCTGTAGCGCAGAATGTTGCCTCCCTGGCCCTGAACTTGTTCGTTATCGGCCGCCAGACTGTGCGCACTCAGTGCGGCCAGCAGATAAAACATGGCAATGCGGCGCATGGCTTTGCTCCGTTGAATATTGTCATGCACTTTAGCGGCGATTCCATGCCATTGGTGTTTCATATTGTGCGCATCATCATCGATCGCCGTGAAATCACAATATATTGATCAATGGCAAATTCTTTCCCCATATTTTGAATAAAAAGCCGGGCAGCGCCTGGTGGATTTCGCCACAATAACGTCCGTTGCGGAGCCGGCGCGCGACGGTGCGCGCCGATTTCCGTTTTCCGACGATAGAACTGTGGAGGAGGGGCGACGATGCTTCAGGTGCGCAAGCGCGATGGCGCGGTGGTGGAATTCGACATCGGCAAGATTGCCAATGCTTGCCGGCGGGCGGCGGCGGCGGCCGGCCATGCGGAACCGGCCGGTCTGGCGCTGGAAATCGCTGCGCAAGTGGAGCGCGAGTGCCGCGAATTGGCGCGGGATGGCCGTCTGGACATTCCGGCCATCCAGAAGCGGGTGGAGGATGCGCTGATGCGGCGTTATCCGGAAGTGGCGCGGGTCTATATCGAGTACCGCCATGACCGCGACACCGTGCGCGCCCGCGGTTCCGAGCTGCACGCCAAACTGATGGGCCTGGTGCACAAGACCGACGAGGAGGCCACCACCGAGAACGCCAACAAGGACGCCAATGTGTTTCCGGTGATGCGCGACCTGATGGCGGGCATCGTGTCCAAGCAGTTCGCCGGCAACTTCCTGCCCAAGGATATCCTGGCCGCGCATGATGATGGAGACATCCATTTTCATGATCTGGACTACTCGCCGTTCCTGCCGTTCACCAATTGCTGCCTGGTGGATTTGCAGGGCATGCTGGAGCAGGGTTTCCGCCTGGGCAATGCCCAGATCGAGAGTCCCAAGTCGATAGGCGTGGCGTGCGCCGTCACTGCGCAGATCATCGCGCAGGTGGCCAGCCACCAGTACGGCGGCACCACCATCCCGAATATCGATCAGACGCTGGCGCCGTATGTGCTGAAGAGCTATCGCAAGAATCTGGACGTGGCCAGGCAATACGCCATCCCCGATCCTGAACGTTACGCCCGCGAGCGGACGGAGAAGGAATGTTACGATGGCATTCAGGCTTGCGAGTATGAGATCAACACCCTGTTCAGCTCCAACGGCCAGCAGCCGTTCGTGACTTTCTCCTTCGGCATGGGCACGGCTTGGGAGGAGCGCATCATTCAGCAGTCCATCCTGCGCGTGCGCATCAAAGGCCTGGGCAAGGAAGGCATCACGCCGGTATTCCCCAAGCTGGTGATGTTCATCGACGATGGGATCAATCTGAAGCCGTGCGATCCCAATTACGATATCAAGCAGCTGGCGCTGGAATGCACCTCCAAGCGCATGTATCCGGACATCATTTCCGCCGCCTTGATCCGCCAGACCACCGGCTCTTCGGTGCCGGTTTCGCCCATGGGGTGCCGCAGTTTCCTGTCGGTGTGGCGCGACGCGTCGGGCCGGGAGGTGCTGGATGGCCGCAACAATCTGGGCGTGGTCAGTCTGAATCTGCCGCGCATCGCCATCGAGGCGCGCGGCGATGCCGAGGCGTTTTGGCGCTTGCTGGAGCCGCGTCTGCAGCTGTGTTTCCGCGCGCTGATGCTGCGCATCGAGCGGCTGCGCGGGGTCAAGGCCAATGTGGCGCCGATTTTGTACACCGAAGGCGCCTTCGGCATGCGGCTGCAGCCGGACGAGGACATCATGCGTTTGTTTGAGGGCGGGCGCGCCTCCATTTCCCTGGGTTACATCGGCCTGCATGAGGTGGGCGTGCTGCTGTTCGGCGCGCATCCGGCTGACAGCCGCGAGGCTCAGGCATTCCAGCGCCAGGTGGTGGCGCGGATGAAGGAAGCCGCCGCGCAATGGCGGCGCGAAACCGGTTTCGCCTTCTCCTTGTACTCCACGCCCAGCGAGTCCTTGTGCCATCGCTTCTGCAAGCTGGATAAGGAGAGGTTTGGCAATATTCCCGATGTCACGGACAAGGGCTACTACACCAATTCCTTCCATCTGGACGTGTTCCGCAAGGTTGACCCGTTTGAGAAGATAGACTTCGAAACCGGCTTCGCCGAGCTGGCCAACGGCGGCCATATCACCTATGTCGAGCTGCCGAACATGCAGCACAATCTGAAGGCGCTGGAAGCGATCTGGGATTATGCCTTGCAGCGCGTGCCGTACTTCGGCAGCAATACCCCGGTGGACTCCTGCGGCCAGTGCGGCTTCATGGGAGAGGCCGTGGCCGACGCGGCGGGGTTTTGCTGCCCGCAATGCGGAAACCGCGACAGCGCCTCGCTGTCGGTGACGCGCCGGGTGTGCGGTTATCTGGGCAGTCCCAATGCCCGGCCGTTCAATGCGGGCAAGCAGAAGGAAGTGATGCGGCGCGTCAAGCATTATGGCGGCGAGCATTGAGGTAGCGATGAATTACGACCGCTACTACACCTGCGATTTGCTCAATGGCGAAGGGGTGAGGGTGACGCTGTTTGTCACCGGTTGTCCGCATGCCTGCCCAGGCTGCCACAACCCGTCGACCTGGGACCGCAAGGCGGGCCGGCCTTTCACGCCAGAGGTGCGCGATCAGTTGCTGGCGCATTGCGCCAAGCACGACGGCCTGAGCCTATCGGGCGGCGATCCGCTGCACCCGGCCAATCGCGGCGAGATTCTGGACTTGTGCCGGCGCTTCAAGGCCCGCTATCCGGACAAGGATATCTGGCTATGGACCGGCTACCGGCATGAGGAAGTGGCTGAGCTGGATATTCTGCGCTTCGTCGATGTGCTGATAGACGGCCGCTACCGCCAGGACTTGCCGACCAGCAAGCCCTGGCGGGGGTCGGATAATCAACGGCTGATCAGGTTGAACGCTTGATCAGGGGCAGTTGTTGCTGCCGCTGACGCAGCTGACGTAATTGCTCTCGAAGCCGAGATTGCTGCGGTCTCGTCCGTACAGCGCGAGCATCTTGTAATCGCTGGCGGCCAGCGTCAGGCTGGACAGGTTGAAGCTGGCGCTGCCGGCGCTGCCAAGCTTGCCGCCCAGGTCGATGTGGACGGGATTGTCGCAGCTGCCGCTGTTGCAGAATGAGGCATCATGCGGGACGACGGCATTGTCGCCGGTCCAGGAGAAGCTCAAGGTGTTGCCCTGGGCGCTGGCGTAGTTGGCCAAGGCGCTCTGACTGGCGCTGTCCAGCGTCAGCCAAGGCAGTGTCGCCAGCTGAGACGATTGCGGCGGCACGCCATCCACGCGAGTGAAGACGCTGGTGATCAGGCTGCCGAAGGCATTGTCGGAGTACAGGTCGATCTTCACTTGCCGTCCGCGCTGGAAGAAGGCGGAGATCAGCGCATCGCCAGAAGCGAGGTTGCCATTATTGAAGCCGTCCAGGCCCAGCCATGTGCTTCCGCAACTGCTGCCTTGCATGGTGAGCCAGGATTGGCTGGTGCAGCCGGCATTGCTGAGCGTCGCGATGGGTGTGCTGTCCCAGCCGGTGCCGGCGGCGTTGCGTTGATAGACCTTGGCGGACTGAATCACGTTGCTGGCGCCATTGGCGCCGGTATGAATCTCAAAAGAAATCGCGCGGTAATAGCTGGGTTGTGGATTGCTGACGCCTACTCGCAGCGTGCGCTGCACATTGGCGTTGACATGGATTTCATAGGGCGATGCCTGGCCCAGCAGTTTCCATGCCGTTGCGCCGTTGCGCAGCACCACCGCCATTTCCGCGCCTTCCTGCACTGTGCTGCCGTTGATGACGTCGAAGCCGACCGTGCAGATTTTGTCGCTGCCGGAGAAGTCGCAATCGCGCAGGGTGGGGTTGGCGACGCTGCCGCCGAGCAAGCCGCCTTGCGACAGGAAGCCGCAGATTTGCGAAGCGAAATTGCTGGTATTGAGCGTTTGCTGGTTGATGCTGAGTGTGAACTGAGGATCCAGCAGGCCGACGTTGTTGTTCAGCACGGCGGCGCAGGCGCTGGCGCTGCTGCTGCCGGCGGCGCTATTCAATGCCGAAAATATCTGGCTGATGCTGGTCAGGTCCAAGCTAAGCCCATTGAGCAAGGTGCTGTCGCTCAAGCTGCCGGATTGGCTGCCGCTATTGTCCACGTAGAAGTTGCTGCTGCCAAAGCGCCCCTCCAGCTGTACGAAGGTATGGCCGTTATTGGTCCCGGTATTGGCGGCGATGGCGTCCAGCACCTTGTCCATCCCGGTGCGATTGGCGCTGAAGGCCGTGGTGGTGAGGTCAGCGCCGCTATTGAGGCCGGATGCGGTCAGGACTTGAGATAAAGCGCCCTGCAGTGTTTGCTGGCTGCTGCTGAGCGCGCTGGCGGATGGCGCGCCGGCGGTCATGATGTTGGCGGCGTCGCTGCCGCTGGCCAGCGTGACCAGGGCGGTGGTCAACGACGTGACATTGGCGGTGCCCGCGCTTTGGGCGACGGCGTAATGACAGGTGTAGACCGCGTTGACCAGGCCGCAGGCCTGCAGTCGGAAGGGCGCGGTCAGCGCGCTGACGTCCAGGTTGCTGTAGCTGCCATCGCTATTGACGCTGACGCTGGCGGTCTGGCCATTGGCGCCCAGCACCGTCAGCGTGGCATTCTGCATCGGCGCGCCTACCGCCACGGTTCCGGACAAGCTGCTCGATCCTGAGCCGCCGCCGCTACCGCCGCCACAGGATGCCAGCATGAAGCAGCATCCCAGCCAAAACCATGCAGCTTGAGCCTTCATTGCATTTCTCCTTTGCGGTTTGGCCGGCAACGGCCAGTGTTTTCAGACTAGTCAAAAACCATGTTAGATGCATGGCGGATTGCCGTTTGCCGTCTCTTAGGTGTTTCGCTGTTTTAGTTTGTTGCGATTTTTTGCGCTGCCCCTGCGCGTTTGCTTGATTCATTTATCATGAGCTGGATGGTCCATCGAAAATAATGAAGGAGGAGCGGGCAATGGCTTGGACGAAAGCGCAAAGGCAAACGGTGTTCGCCTGCTATCTGGGCTGGACGCTGGATGCGTTCGATTTCTTCTTGATGGTGTTCGTACTCAAGGATATCGCCCGCGAGTTCGGCACCGATATCGAGGCGGTCAGCTGGGCGACGATGCTGACGCTGGCGGCGCGGCCGATAGGCGCGTTGATATTTGGCCGGTTGGCGGATCGATTCGGCCGGCGTCCGGTGCTGATGGCCAATATCGTGCTGTATTCCGTGCTGGGGTTTTCCTCGGCCTTTGCGCCCAATCTGATCGTGCTACTGGTGCTGCGCACGCTGTTCGGCGTGGCGATGGGCGGAGAGTGGGGCGTGGGTTCGTCGCTGACGATGGAGAGCATACCCAAGGAATCGCGCGGCTTCGTCTCCGGCCTGCTGCAGGCTGGTTATCCCAGCGGCTACCTGCTGGCGACGCTGGCTTTCGGCCAGTTGTTCGAGCATATAGGCTGGCGCGGCATGTTCATGCTCAGCCTGTTGCCGGCATTGCTGACCTTGTACATCAGGCGCAATGTGCCGGAAAGCCCCAGTTGGGAGGCCGCGCGCCATCACGACAAGCCTGGCCTCCTGGAGACCATAGTCGCGCAGTGGAGGCTGTCGTTGTACGCCATCGCGCTGATGACCTGCTTCAACTTCTTTTCCCACGGCACGCAGGACATGTATCCGACTTTCCTGCGGGTGCAGCACAAGTTCGATCCGCATACGGTGCAGATGATAGGCATTTGCCTCAATGTGGGGGCGATTATCGGCGGCTTGTCGGTCGGCGCGCTGTCGGAAAGGATAGGTAGGCGCAACGCCATTACGTTGGCGGCGCTGTTCGTGCTGCCGGTGCTGCCGCTGTGGGCTTTCTCCAGCACGCCGCTGATGCTGGCGACCGGCGCCTTTTTGATGCAAATCGCGGTGCAGGGCGCTTGGGGGGTGATTCCGGCGCACCTGAACGAAATCTCGCCGCTGGCGGTGCGCGCCACCTTTCCCGGGCTGGTCTATCAGCTGGGCAATCTGCTGGCATCGGTCAATAGTCCGATGCAGGCGCACATGGCCAAGACCAATGGCGGCGACTATGGGCTGGCGATGGCCATCGTCGCCGGCTTGGTGGCATTGGCCATCGCGATATTGATCCGCTTCAGTCGCGAGCGGCGAGGGGAGTCGATGTCGGCGCTGTAACCGTAGCCCCGGCTTTTTCAATCACAACTGGGCCAGTCGCGCGCGGCAGGCTTGCGCCTCGTCCATGATGCGGGCAAGCAGTTCGGCCACCGTCGGCACATCGTCGATTAGGCCCTGGGCCTGGCCTATCAATTGCACGCCCTTTTCATGGTCGCCGTCCTGGATGGCTAGGCGGATGGATTCCGTCGCGGCGCCGAACAGTGCCAATTGGCGCAAGGCTTGCGGCTGGCTCAGCATGCCGCCTATCGCCACCTTCATCACGGGCATCCCCATGCGCCGGGCGACCGCGCTGGCGCGGAAGGCGGCCGGTATCAGTCCCAGTGGTTTGCGGCTGGCGCGGCGCGCGGCGGGGGTGTCCATCATTCGGCACCAGAGTCCGTCGAAGTTTTTCGAATACAGCGTGTCGGCTACGCCGCGCTGCAGCACCATGTCCTTGGTGTTGGCATGCACCGGGCTTTCCCGCGTCATGGCGAGCCGGGTGCCCATGGCGACGGCGTCCGCGCCCAGCGCCAGCGCCGCGATGAGGCCCTCGCCGCCGGCAAAGCCGCCGGCGGCGACGATGGGTAGCGAGCTGGCGCGCCGGATCGCCGGCACCAGCACCAGCGAGGTGACGCTGCCGCCGTGCGCAGCTGCCTCGTGTCCTGTCACCAGCAAGGCGTCGGCCCCGCATTTTTCCGCCGAGACGGCGTGCTTTTCCGTGACCACCGTCGCCAGCACTTTGCCGCCGTAGCGGTGCGCCGCTTCGGCGATCCAGTCGCCCTTGCCCAGCGAGTAGTTGATCACCGGCACCTGTTCTTCCAGCGCGACCCTGGCATTGTCGGCCGCGCCCGGCATCATCAAGGTGCAGCCGACGCCGAAGGGCTTGTCAGTCAATTCGCGGATGCGGCGGATGGCGGCCCGGGTGGCGTCGGCGGAGAGCGGGCCGGTGGCGAGGATGCCCAGGCCACCGGCATTGCCGACGGCGGCGACCAGTTCCGGCGTGGCGATATAGCTCATGCCGGGGCAGAGCAGCGGGCGTTCAATGCCAAACAGGTGGGTGATGGCGGTGTGCATGATGGCGGCCGATGGCTGGTTTACAATGACGCCTTATTGTTGATGTATTTTTCCTGAAATTCAAACGATTGTTTTAATTATGATGCTGATCGTGCTGATGGCCTGGTTATATGTGGTATTGATGCTTGCCGTAGCGCAGGATTCCGTGGCAGCCGGATTGGCTGTCGGCTTCCTGCTCGGGGTGCTGCCAACCTGGTTTGTCGCATGGGTGGTACGCAACAAGCTGCGCCGCCGCCGCGCGGAGCGAGAACAGGGACGGAAAGCTTGAGGCGGAAGGCTTTCCGGTGCTAGAATCTTGCGTCCTTGCCATATCGGCTGGGATTTTAATCAAAACTACGCACATCCGCGCCAAAGGGTGCCCGGCGGAACCAGTTTCCAGAACGGGTTGTCTGCGCGGATGGAGGCTTAACCCTTTTAGGAGTTTTTGCATGTCCACCAACGTTACCATGCGTCAAATGCTTGAGGCCGGCGTTCACTTCGGCCACCAAACCCGCTTCTGGAACCCGAAGATGGCCAAGTACATCTTTGGCAGCCGTAACAAGATCCACATCATCAACCTGGAAAAGACCCTGCCGCTGTTCGTAGAGTCCCAGGAGTATGTGCGTCGTCTGGCTGCCAACAAGGGCACCGTGATGTTCGTGGGCACCAAGCGTCAAGCGCGTGAGATCGTACGTGAAGAAGCTGCCCGTTGCGGCATGCCGTTTGTCGACCACCGCTGGCTGGGCGGCATGCTGACCAACTACAAGACCGTGAAGCAGTCCATCAAGCGTCTTGAAGAAAAGCGCGCCATCCTGGAATCCGCCGGCGAAACCGGTTACAACAAGAAAGAACTGCTGGACCTGCAGCGCGAAGTTGAAAAGCTCGAGCGCTCGCTGGGCGGTATCAAGGATATGAAGGGCCTGCCGGACGCCATCTTCGTTATCGACACCGGCTACCAGAAGGGTACCATCGTCGAAGCCAAGAAGCTGGGCATTCCGGTGATCGGCGTTGTTGATACCAACAACTCCCCGGACGGCATCGATTACGTGATCCCGGGTAACGACGACTCCAGCCGTGCCATCCGTCTGTACGCTCGCGGCATCGCCGACGCGGTACTGGAAGGTCGCGCGCACTCTCTGCAAGAGATCGTCGCTGCTGCTGAAACGGCTCAGGCCGAGTAAGCGGACCAAAAGGGGCGCAAGCCCCTTTTTTTGGACCCGATCATTTACGTAATCCAAATTATTAGGAGTGAAGCATGGCGGAAATCACCGCAAAAATGGTTTCGGATCTGCGCGTGGCCACCGGCCTGGGCATGATGGAATGCAAGAAGGCTCTGGTTGAGGCTGAAGGCGACTTCGCCAAGGCGGAAGAAATCCTGCGCATCAAGTCCGGCAACAAGGCCTCCAAGATGGCCGGTCGCCTGGCTGCCGAAGGCATCATCGGTTCCTACGTTGAAGCTGGCGTGGGCGCGCTGGTGGAAGTGAACTGCGAAACCGACTTCGTGGCCAAGGACCCGACCTTCGTCGCCCTGGCTACCGCCGCCGCCAAGGCTGTCGCCATCGCCAATCCGGCCGATGTGGAAGCGCTGGGCGCGGTTGAAGTGGACGGCGTGCAAGTGGAAGAAATCCGCAAGGCCGCCATCGCCAAGCTGGGCGAGAACATGACCATCCGTCGTTTTGTTCGCTACCAGACCGAAGGCGCGATCGCTACCTACCTGCACGGCGCGAAGATCGGCGTGATCGTCGACTACGCTGGTGCCGAGCAAGTGGGCAAGGACGTGGCCATGCACATCGCCGCTTCCAAGCCGCTGTGCGTGTCCAAGGATCAGGTTCCGGCCGAGACCCTGGAGCAAGAGCGCAAGATCTACACCGCTCAGGCTGCCGAATCCGGCAAGCCGGCCGACATCGTCGCCAAGATGGTGGAAGGCCGCGTGAACAAGTTCCTGGCCGAAGTGACCCTGCTGGGTCAGCCCTTCGTCAAGAACCCGGATCAGACCGTTGAAAAGCTGCTGGCCGAACAAAAGGCCTCGGTGAAGGCGTTCGCCATGTTCGTGGTGGGCGAAGGCATCGAGAAGAAGGTAGTGGATTACGCCGCTGAAGTGGCTGCCGCCGCCAAGCTGTAAGCCTGGCGCTACCGCTGTACCGACGGCACCCTGCATGCAGGGTGCCGTTTTGCAAACTGAAATACCATAAACCGCCAACACCGAGGACATCATGAGCCAAGTTCCTGCCTATAAACGCATTCTGCTGAAACTTTCCGGCGAAGCCCTGATGGGCGATGACAGCTATGGTATCAACCGCGCCACGATCGAGCAGATCGTCGGCCAGATCAAGGAAGTGGTGGAGCTTGGCGTAGAGGTAGGCATCGTCATCGGCGGCGGCAACATCTTCCGCGGCGTGGCGCCGGCGGCCGCCGGCATGGACCGCGCCACCGCGGACTACATGGGCATGATGGCCACCGTGATGAATGCGCTGGCGCTGAAGGATGCCATGACCAAGGTGGGCCTGATCGCCCGCGTGCAGTCCGCGCTGACCATGCAGCAGATCGCCGAGCCTTATGTGCGCGGCAAGGCCATGCAGTACCTGGAAGAGGGCAAGGTCGTGATCTTCGCCGCCGGCACCGGCAACCCCTTCTTTACCACCGATACCGCCGCCGCGCTGCGCGGCATGGAAATGAACGTCGACATCATGCTGAAGGCCACCAAGGTGGACGGCGTGTATACCGACGACCCGAAAAAGAACCCGGATGCGGTGCGCTACCAGACCCTGACTTTCGACGAGGCCATTTCGCGCAATCTGAAAGTGATGGACGCCACCGCCTTTGCGCTGTGCCGCGACCAGCAGCTGAATATCAAGGTGTTCAGCATCTTCAAGAACGGCGCGCTGCGCCGGGTCGTGCTTGGCGAAGACGAAGGCACGCTGGTACACTGCTGAGTTTGAAAATTGCTGAAGGCGAAAACGGCAATGGCCGTTTTCGCCTTGTTATTTGAAGTTTCGATTGGGAGTGCGACATGATTAACGAGATCAAGAAATCGGCCGAACAAAAAATGCAGAAATCGCTGGAGGCGTTCAAGAACGACTTGGCCAAGGTTCGTACCGGCCGCGCCCACACCGGTATTCTGGATCATGTCATGGTTGACTACTACGGCAGCGATGTGCCGGTGAATCAGGTGGCCAACGTCACGCTGATCGACGCGCGCACCATCGGCGTGCAGCCGTGGGAAAAGCCGATGCTGGCCAAAATCGAGAAGGCCATCCGTGATTCCGATCTGGGCCTGAACCCGGCGTCCATGGGCGAAGTCATCCGCGTGCCGATGCCGATGCTGACCGAGGAGCGCCGCAAGGACCTGATCAAGGTGGTGCGCGGCGAGGCCGAAGGCGCGCGCGTGGCCGTGCGCAATATCCGCCGGGACTCCAACACTGAATTCAAGAATCTGCTGAAGGACAAGACCATCACCGAGGACGACGAGCGCCGCGGCCAGGACGAAATCCAGAAGCTGACCGACAAGTACACCGCAGAAATCGACAAGATGCTGGCCGCCAAAGAAGCCGATCTGATGGCTGTGTAAGGGGCTGCTCTTGTTTTCCGCATCCTGGAAGGATACGCCGGAGGGGCGCGAGCCGCCCCGGCATATCGCCATCATCATGGATGGCAATGGCCGTTGGGCCAAGAAGCGTTTCCTGCCGCGCGTGGCCGGCCACAAGCGCGGACTGGACGCGGTCCGCGAGATCGTCAAGGCCTGCAAGGAGCTGGGCGTCGGCTATCTGACGCTGTTCGCGTTCTCCACTGAAAACTGGCGTCGGCCGCAAGAGGAAGTCAGCTTCTTGATGGAGCTGTTTCTGCGCGCGCTGGACAATGAGGTGGAGCGTCTGCATGGCAACAATATCCGTCTGAAGGTGTTGGGTTCGCGCGAGCGGTTCAGCGCCGAGCTGTGCGAACGCATCGATCGCGCGGAGCAGAAAACGGCCGGCAATGACGGCTTGGTGCTCAGCATCGCCGCCGATTACGGCGGCCGCTGGGATATCGTGCAGGCTGCCAACCAGCTGTTGCGGCAGGGCGCGACTGAAATCACCGAGGAGGCCCTGAGCCGCCAGTTGACGATGTCTTGGGCGCCGGAGCCGGATTTGTTCATCCGCACCGGCGGCGAGCAGCGCATCAGCAACTTCCTGCTATGGCAGCTGGCGTATTCCGAGCTGTACTTCACCGATCTGCTGTGGCCCGATTTCGATCGCGCGGCGCTGGAGCAGGCCATTTCTTCCTACTGGCAGCGTGAACGGCGCTTTGGTCGCACCAGCGAGCAACTGCCGGAACATTTGCGCCGCGACCGACCCTAACCTTTCATGCTCAAAACGCGTATTCTGACTGCGCTGGTG